>JBIHZP010000080.1:0-5633 GCA_044231315.1 Daejeonella sp.
ATTGCACCAGTACCATTTCCAAGAAGAATAGAACCAGTTGGTATGCTTGTCAAACCGGTTCCTCCAAAAGGCACTTTAACAGAAGTTCCCTCCCATGTACCAGTAGTCACAGTACCCAAAGTCTTGATTGAGGCCTGACCAGCATAAGTTGAAGCAATATCCACTATCGGACTAGTATTTGGTGTTCCAGTAATTGTTGTTCTATCAGTAACTCCTTTTACTTCAATTACAGTACCTGCATTTGAAATAGACCAGGCAGGTAAAAATGCTGTGCCAGCACCACCTGGTTGTTCAACACGTAATATTGATCCAGAAGCACCAATCGCTAATTTTTTAATTGTGTTTATATTTTCAGCATAAAAAATATCACCAGGAGCATAGGATGTTAGTCCGGTACCACCATTAGCTGGATAAACTAAACCTGTTGAACTAATTGTTGTGGCAGTAGAGGCATTACCAGTTAAGCTACCAGTAAAGGAATTAGAGATTAATTCCCCCGTTGAAGGGTTAAATCTCAATTTCGAACTACTAACTTTAACTGGCAAATTTCCGGTGAATCCATCAACAAAAGTAAGCGGCATAAATTTATTGCTTGCCAAGTCGTCAGTAATCGAAACATTAGCTGAATTGGTTGCATCTAAAGCATTTGTAGCAATACCATTCAGATTACCAATAAATTTACCTACAAATTCATTAGCTCTTAATGTTCCAGAGGCTGGGACATAACTAAGATTAACACTATTGGAACGTAAAGGCTGGTTACCAGCGGCGGCATTTACAAATAATGGATAAGTAATGGCCGTAAAAGATGCATCGTCAATAATTACCGATTTTAATGCATTATCTGCAGTTACAGCACTTGTCGCATTAGCAGCATTACCATCTAAATCACCTTTAAATACAGTAGCTGATAATTCTCCAATTGAAGGTTTAAAGCCCAATTTATTGCTATGTACAGAAATCGGCAATGAACCTGTAATACCTGAAACAAATGTAGGATACATCGTTAAAGCTTCAAGATCATTGCTTGAGACAGCGACATTAGTTGCAGAAACAGCCGACAAGGCAGATGTTGCTTGCCCCGTTACGTTACCTACCAGCGGACCAGCAAATCCTGTAGCACTAAGAACTCCTGTTGAGGGAACATATTTCAGATTATTACTGCTAGTCTTGATAGCTTGATTTCCTGATGCTGTTCCTACAAATACTGGAAAAAATGTTCCCGTATTCGAATTATCATCCGTAATGGCAGAATTAACTGAATTGGTAGCAGTGGTGGTAGAAGTAGCAGTTGTAGCATTTCCCATGAATTCACCCCTGAAAATTGGGGCTGTTAGTTCTCCGGTTAAAGGTTTAAATCCTAAACGATTAGTGCTAACTTTTGGCTGTAAAGCACCGGTTATTGCTGAAACGAACACAGGATAAACGGTACCAGCACTTATATCATCAGCAGATACATTTATATTTGCCGCATTTACAGCATTCAAAGCATTGCTAACTTCTCCCGTTACATCACCCACTAAATTACCTACAAAGCCCTTTGCAGTTAGAATACCTGTTGAAGGAACATAGCTTAAATTAGTGCTACTTGATTTCACAGCCTGATTGCCAGTAGGTGAATTTACAAATACTGGATAAGTTGGTAGATTATTAGCGATATCATCAGTAACCGAAACATTTGCTGCATTGGTGGCAGTGCTTGTACTACTTGCATTACCAATAAGTTCACCTCTAAATTTAGGTGAGATTAACTCACCTACGGTTGGAAGATACTGCAGTTGACTATTATTAACTTTAATAGAAGTCTGACCTGTAGTTGCAGAAACCAAAGTTGGATAATAAACAGGAACACTTGGCAATACCTCCCCAACCTCAAGATTGGATGCATTATCAGCAAGCTGAGCATTGGATACCTTTCCTGTAACATCTCCAACTAAATTACCCACAAATCCCTTTGCTGTTAAAATTCCAGTAGATGGAACATAACTCAAATTAGTACTGCTTGCCTTGATTGCTTGATTTCCTGATGTTGTTCCAACAAAGGTTGGATAAAATCTATTCACACTTGAATTATCATCAGTAATTGCACTATTGAGAGTATTTGTTGCATTTATGGCACTATTAGCATTATTAGCGTTTAAGGCAGAGCTTGCCTGACCACTTACATCTCCAGTTAAATTACCTACAAAACCCTTTGCAGTTAATATACCTGTTGAAGGAACATAACTCAAGAATGTACTAGTCGATTTAATGGCTTGATTACCGGTAATAGCATTCACAAAAACCGGATAAGTTGGCAATGAATTTGCTGAATCATCCGTTACAGCCACATTTGCCGCATTAGTTGCAGTAGTTGTAGTGCTTGCATTACCGATAAGCTCTCCTTTAAATATGGGAGAAAAAAACTCGCCTGTTGCAGGGATATATTTTAATTTGGAGCTATTAATGGTTGGAGAAAGCGGACCTACAGTTCCAGAAACAAAGGTTGGGTAAAACGGACTCGTGCTTATCGAATTTTCTACAATTTGAATTTTTGCTGCATTATCTGCATCCTTAGCATTAGAAACCTTTCCTGTAACATCTCCTGTTAAATTTCCCACAAAACCTTTTGCAGTTAAAATACCTGTTGAAGGCATATATGTTAGGTTGCTACTACTTGATTTAATGGGTTGATTTCCAAAAATAGAATTAACAAAAACAGGATATGAAACAGTCGAGCTAACCATATCATCTGTAATTCTTGAATTTTGAGAGTTAACAGCATCCTGAGCTTGAGTGGCTGAGCTTGCATTTCCCTGTAAGGGACCATTAAACTTTAAGGCCTTTAATTCTCCTGTCAAGGGGATATAGGTAAGATTGGTACTGCTTGTTTTTTGAGGCAAATTACCATTAGTTGCGGATACGAAAGTCGGATATTGAATACTATTTGACACCACATCATCTTCCACATCTGTATTTGACGCATTTACCGCATCAATTGAGGAAGTTGCCACACCAGTTACATTTCCAACAAGATTTCCCTTAAATCCAACAGCGGTCAGAATTCCAGTATTAGGCACAAAACTTAATTTAGTGCTGCTGGTACGCATGGATGTGCTTCCAGGAGTGTTAGTTACAAATGTTGGGTAAGTGACTGTGGATGTAGATAAATCATTCGTTATATTCACATTTACTGCATTGGTGGCGGTACTTGCCAATGTTGCTGTAGATGCATTTCCTATTAAATTACCGGAAAAATTTTGAGCGATTAAAGTCCCACCAACTGTTAAATCATTAAAAGTTCCATTCCCACCGAGCGACCCTGTTAAAAACTCCCATCCGGTTGTTTTTCTAACATATAAACCTACGGCAGGCCATTTAGTTAAATAAATAAGCATACCATTAGGAGGATTCAGCGCATTAATTGCTACTGTATCCGTTAATCTCGGTAATAACAATCCCTGATTATTACTTTCAAGCTCTAAAATGGAGGATGGTGCAATTATAGAACCATTTGTGCCAATTTTTATCTGAGCTGATGCTATGTTGCCCATTCCAATTAATAGAAAAGCAGCGATAACAAATCCTAAAAATGAATAATAATTAAATCTCATGATAGTTGTTTTTATACAATATTTTCAAAATCAAACCTGGTTATAAAAACCTGAGTTAGTTTTTTTTTATAATTAAAGCCTAATATTTAATTAAAATAAATAGCTAGGCATAAGCTCATCCCTCTCAAAAGGAATATTTAACCTTAAGATTATTTCATGTGTAGACTTCGTAAAATTATTTAATCTACCTAAATTATAATCGTATGCATATCCCAATCTCAATGTTGGTGTTAATTTAAAATCCATAATACCAACAAGTGCACTCCGGCTTCTATAAGATATCCCAGCAGAAAGAATCTCTCTAAAGTATAGGTTAGCATTAATATCATAATCCAATGGAATACCCTTAACCGCTCTGAGTAAAAAAGAGGGCTTAAGTATAAAATTATCATTAAGCGTTACTAGATAGCCGGTATTAAAATAGATATGCGCATTTTGCTTAACGGTATATTCGGCTAGAGCCACATCAATTTGCCTTAAATGTGTTCTGATTAAATTTGGAGATGAAAGCCCGATATAAAAGTCGCTGGTATTAAAAAACACCCCTGTACCAAAATTGGCAGACATGGCATTCAAATTTTGTGCAAAAACCGGATCTCCTGCATTTGTAATATTCAATCTACTGAAGTCTGTTTTATAATTCAAAGCCCCCATTTGGAGTCCGAAAGAAAAATTTGAATTATCTCCCTCAATCCTATATGACATTGAGACCTGAGCTCCAATATTTTGAGTTATTGAAATACGATCATCAACAATTTTTAGTCCGATACCCAATTGAGTATCACCAATTGGCATATCTCCCGCAATGGATGCAGTTTGAGGTGCATCTTTAATACCATTAAACTGTTTTCTGAAAGAACTTGTAAAATTCATAGACTGCTTTACACCGGCATAAGCAGGATTAATCTCAAGCGTATTAAACATATATTGAGAATACAGAGGTAGCTGTTGCGCAAGGATCCAATTAGGAAATATCGCAATCAGCGCAATCAGTGCAAGAACGTATATTTTCTTATTCATGACCTACCTATTTATAATTAAGTATCCTGGGATACCTTTTGCACCGTTAACACTAATTAAATAATAATAGATGCCATCAGGCAATTCATTTCCTAAGAAACCACCTATATTTCCCACCCCATTAAATGTGTTTTCATAATTGAGGTTTTGATAAACCAAAACCTGATTACGGCTGTATACCTCAAAGCGAACTATATCTGTTGGAAGTCTCTTTACAACTTCGTAAACATCATTAAGGCCATCACCATTAGGAGAAATGGCGTCAGGGATATTAACAGGAGTATTTTCATCAATATCCTTTTTAATGACGGATTTCGAAAAATATTCTGTGTCTTTAAGATTAGCTAGATTCAATCGTGTGTTCATATAGGCACCAAATACAGCCGCACGCGTGGTAATTGAGCCCGGAGAAATAGATGGTACTGGCGAAACGAGATCCCACAAACCAGTTAACTTCTGATCATATCTTGTTACGTAAGCTTCGCCACGATTTCTATAATATTCAATTCCTTCTTCCGCAGAATTATGCTGAAGGGTTAAATCAAATTTTGAAGATGGATCTACCACATAAGTCTTCATGATCCACGTTTTATTCACGTATTCTGGAAAATTCAGTTTATTAAACAGATTATCTGCCACCCTAAACTTGATCGATTGGGCTAAACCTGTATAATTAATAGTTAAGGGGGTATAACTTATCAAATCTGTCCCTATTGGGAAAACAAGCTCCATTGGAGTTCCAGCAGTATTTCTAATTAATCCTCCACCAGTCATTGATTTACCAGTAACAATGAAGTTTTTATGGCTATAACCAGTTATTGAACCACTTCCTGCCAAACCAATGTTTACGTCTACATTATTTAGAATTAGATTCCCACTAGCGAAATTAAGATTCTTATTAATGTGAAGATTGCCAATATCTGCTACAACGTTCAACGCATTATCAATTTGAATATTTGGAAAACCGTTGAATGGCAATGAATTAATACTTCTGATGCGTTGAGGAACACTAAAAAGACC
>JBIHZP010000081.1:0-5617 GCA_044231315.1 Daejeonella sp.
CAACTTATAAATGCAGGTATAGTTTCTTCCTTGGATTCGCATAATGATCACACTTTAAATGGTACTCAAACTGAATTAATTTCGAGTCTTGCCAATGATAGTTATGAGGTTTTTGCTGCTTTAACAAAGCATCCTTTATTTCTAAAATACCTCGAAAAACACAGTCCCTTAAAGCTACTCT
Organism: Daejeonella sp.; assembly: GCA_044231315.1. Lineage (GTDB taxonomy): Bacteria > Bacteroidota > Bacteroidia > Sphingobacteriales > Sphingobacteriaceae > Daejeonella. The sequence continues at coordinate 182 of JBIHZP010000081.1, forward strand.
CCCAAATCAACATCAGCAGCAGACCTGTAAAAAGGAATTTAGATTCAGAATTGAGGCTTGAGGATCTTCGTGCAATTAGTTTTGTTACGGCTTGGAGTCAATTGAAGCAGAATATTCCTGGGTATTTTGGTGTGGGCACAGCGTTGAAAAAAGCAAAGGATAATGGTTTATTAAACGATATTAAAACGCTTTATAATGAATCTGGTCAGTTTAAAACAATGATTGATAATTGCATGATGTCCATGTCTAAATCGGATTTTAGAATTACAGCCTACCTTGAAGATGATGATACTTTTGGACAATTCTGGAAACTGATTAGAGACGAATTTGAACTTACACGTGATTTACTTCTAGAGGTATCAGATACTCACTCCTTGATGGAAAAGTATCCCGTTGAGCGTAAGTCAATCGCTTTGCGCGAAAAAATCGTCTTGCCATTGGTTATCATTCAACATTATGCCTTACAACAAATAAATTTTTTGAATGCATCAAAAATAGAGGATACACAATCAGACATTTATGATAAGTTGATTATACGTACGGTTTATGGTATTGTCAACGCAGGGAGGAACTTGGTTTAAGTCCACGATTTTTAAATAAAAAAACCTGCTATTTATAAAATAACAGGCTTTTTTGTGTGCCCAGAGGGATTCGAACCCACATCAGCAGAACCGGAATCTGCAATTCTATCCATTGAACTATGGGCACTTTTCCCAATGGGATTCAATATGTTAAAGTTAATATTCTGCTATCAGAATTATATTAAACATTAAATCTAAAATGCATGATGTCGCCATCTTGCACGATATATGTTTTTCCTTCTACTCCGAGCTTTCCTGCTTCTTTGCAAGCTGCTTCGGATCCTAAAGTAACAAAATCGTCGTATTTTATAACTTCAGCACGGATAAACCCTTTCTCGAAATCTGAGTGGATCACGCCTGCAGCTTGTGGTGCAGTAAATCCTTGAGTGATTGTCCATGCTCTAACTTCCTGAACACCGGCAGTAAAATAGGTGGCCAACTTCAAAAGTTTATAGGCTGCTCGGATTAATTGTGTTACGCCCGACTCTGAAAGACCTAAGTCTTCCAAGAACATTTGTCTTTCTTCAAAGCTCTCTAAAGATGCAATTTCAGCTTCAATCTGGGCCGAAATAACCAAGACCTCTGCGTTTTCTTCCTTTACTGCAGCTTTTACTAAATCAACGTATTTATTTCCATTGACAACAGATTTCTCATCTACATTACAAACATACATCACCGGTTTTTCGGTCAGTAAAAATAAATCTGCAATAAATTCCTTATCCTCTTCGCTTAATGGTGCTGTGCGGACCGATTTACCTGTTTCTAAATGAGTTTTTACAATATTGCATACCTCATAAGTCTTTTTAGCATCTTTATCATTTCCAGTTTTCGCCATTTTCTCAACCTTCTGGATTCTTTTAATAATCGCATCTAGGTCTTTCAACTGTAATTCAGTATCAATGATTTCCTTATCGCGAATAGGATCTACTGAACCATCCACATGAATTACATTGTCATCATCAAAACAACGTAAAACATGTATAATAGCATTTGTAGCTCTTATATTTCCAAGAAATTGATTTCCTAATCCTTCACCCTTACTCGCTCCCTTTACCAAGCCTGCAATATCAACAATCTCAATCGTGTTAGGTTGTACTTTTACTGGCTTTACAAGTTCTGAAAGTTTTGTTAAGCGTGAATCAGGCACTGTAATAACACCAATATTAGGTTCTATGGTGCAAAATGGAAAATTTGCAGCCTGTGCTTTTGCATTTGATAAACAATTAAAAAGTGTTGATTTCCCAACATTAGGTAAGCCAACTATACCGCATTGTAATGCCATTTTTAGGTAATAAGTTTTATTAATAAGTTTTATAAATAAGTATTAAGTATTAAGATGTAAGTTAAATGCTTTAAGCTTTCCCCTTTAAGCTTTCCACTTCCCCCATTTTGCCGCAAAGATAGAAATTATGTTTTGAGTTTTACTCGGAGATTATACAGCATTTGAAATTCCTAATTCAGAATATATTTTTTAAAAAAAAAGATTACGAATAAAATAAAAACCCCCAATTCAATAATTTTGAATCGGGGGTATTTTTAATATTAAGATTTAACCTATTGGTTTTAGATCTCAAATGAAAAATCATCATCAGCCTTTGATTGCTCAGTATGATTTTCTGAATATTCGTATCGTTTTTCGACAACTTCTTGATTAGCCTTGACGTAATCAATGGTTTCTTTTAAACCTTCAGCAAATTTTTCGAAGTCTTCTTTGTAAAGAAAAATCTTATGCTTAATGAAAACACCATCTTCCAAACGTTTTTTACTTTCAGTTACGGTAACATAGTAATCGTTTGAACGCGTAGCTTTAACATCAAAAAAATAAGTGCGTTTCCCGGCTCTTACCTTCTTTGAAAAAACTTCTTCTCTTTCTTTATTGTCAAAATCTCCCATTGATTTATTTATTTCTTTGGGTAAATATAATAGATATTCGGAAAGTAACAAATTGATTTTTTTTCTGTGTCAACAATATTTCTGAAACAAATCTGGTCAATTCTAATTCAGAATAAATTATTCTTTGTTTTTTACTTTCAAATGCTTGATTATAAGGGGTTTTGTTCTTCTAGCAACTGCTTTTCATACAATTCGAAATAACTTCCTTTCAAGGTCATTAAAGTCTCATGAGTACCTTGCTCAATAATTTTTCCTGCGTCCATTACTAAAATATGATCGGCATTTTTAATACTTGATACCCTATGGGCAATTAAAATGCTTGTTTTATCTTTCATTAAGCAACTTAAATTATTTAAAATTTGCTCTTCTGTATGAGTGTCAATCGCCGATAAGCAATCGTCGAAGATAAGAACCTTTGGTTTTTTTATTACAGCTCTAGCGATAGAAAGTCTTTGTTTTTGTCCGCCAGAAAGACTTATTCCACGCTCCCCAATCATCGTTTTAAATCCCTTCTCAAAGCCTATAATATTTTCATAAAGCGCTGAATCTTTTGCTGCTTGTTCCACTTGGCTATCCTCAACAAGGGATAAACCAAAAGCTATATTATTATAAATGGTGTCTGAGAATAGGAAAACTTCTTGTGGGACAAAGCCAATTTGATCACGAAAATGAGTCAAATCCAACGACTTAATTAAATGTTTGTCAATTAAAATATCACCTTGGGCGGCATCATACATGCGCATCAATAGATTGGCTATGGTTGATTTACCAGAACCTGTACGTCCTATTATTGCTAAAAACTGACCCTTCTCTACCTTAAAAGATATATTTTTTATCGCTTCAATACCGGTGTCGGGATATCTAAAGCTAACATCTTTAAATTCTATCGATCCAGTTAAGTTTACCTTTGTATTTGAAAATGATGCTATTTCAGGAGCTGTTTTCAAAAATTCATTTATCCTTTTTTGGGATGCCGAAGCTCTTTGAATGAGTGATGTTACCCATCCCAAGGATGTAACGGGAAAGGTCAACTGACTCACATACACGATAAACTCTGCAATATTGCCTGAAGAAATGTTGCCATTCATAACTTCAATGCCTCCAATGTAAACGGTAGCAATCGTACTTAATCCAACCAATAGAAGCATAATTGGATAAAATAAAGCTTGTACTTGAACGAGGCTCATGGAATGTGTTTTATAATCTTCACTTTCCTGATTAAACTTTTTGCGGATATCGTTCTCGCGGACATATGCTTTAACTACTCTAATTCCAGAAAAACTTTCTTGAACGAAACTCGACATCGATGATAACTGCTCTTGTATTTTTTCGCTTCTTTTGTTGATGATCGTGTGTACATAATAAATAGTGACCGCAAGTAGTGGCAATGGCATTAGTGAATAAAGTGTAAGTCGGGCATTGACGTTAAACATAGCCACAATTATTAAAATAAATAGTACTGTGGTATTGATGGTGTACATTATTGCCGGACCTAAATACATTCTGACCCTACTTACATCTTCTGTAACTCGATTCATTAGGTCGCCCGTATTATTACGTCGATAAAATGCCATTGAAAGCTTTTGATAATGCTGATAAATCTCATTTTTGAGGTCGTATTCGATATGCCTCGACATTAGGATAATTGTTTGCCTCATAAAAAACAGGAAAACACCCCTAAATAAAGCAAGTAACAGAACAGTAAGTCCGAAAAACATTAAACTTTGCCCAAAAATAATAGCAATCATATCTTGTTTTTCAAAACCATTATAAAGCTTATAAATGGCAATGTTTTCGTTCACTAGGTCGAAGGCTATGCGAATTACCTGAGCAGGAAGTACCGCAAATAGATTAGAAATAATAACGAATAGGATCCCTGGTAAAAATCGCCAGCGATATTTGTAGAAAAATTTATTGAGATAGGCTAATTCTTTCATGCGATAGCTGTCCAGCAAAAATAGGAATTTATGTTTTAGCTAGAGGATATCAATGCGAGTGTTTTTTAATGCTTTAACATAATCTGTAAAGGAGTTTAGTGATTATCAAAAATCTATTTCATAAATACCTGATAATCAGTTCTGTAGTTTATTTATATCTTCAACAATATTCAATCTCTTTTTTTAACTGTTTTGCTTTGTTTTTTACCGATAAAAATGGATGTTATTTTTAATTTAATTGATTTACCGTGTTGAATTGAGTCATAGTTTGGAAATTTTACTACTTTTGTGACGTAAAGAGAGCAAGCTAATATGATATTATCCCAATTTGATGAACATTCAGTTTTTAGTCAGCTTGATGCTTTTAGCCATCAAAAAGTAATTTATTGTAGTGATCCCAGTACCGGATTAAAGGCAATTATCGCCATTCATGACACCACCTTAGGCCCTGCCATGGGTGGAACGCGAATGCAGCCATATAAATCTGAGGCTGAGGCTTTGCATGATGTTTTACGTTTATCGCGAAGCATGACTTATAAGGCTGCAATAACAGGATTGAATTTAGGGGGAGGCAAGGCTGTAATCATTGGTGACAGTCGTTTACACAAATCTGAGGCTTTAATGCGTCGCTTTGGTCGCTTTATTGAGAACTTAAATGGCTCATTTATTACCGCCGAAGATGTGGGTACTAATCCTCGAGACATGGAATATATTCGTATGGAAACGAAGCATGTTACTGGAATTCCCGAGTCAATTGGTGGTAGTGGAGATCCATCTCCTGTGACTGCAAAAGGTGTTTTCATGGGTATTAAAGCCTGTTTAAAGGAACATTTTGGCAATGATAGCCTGGCGGGTAAATCAATTGCCGTTCAAGGAACAGGGCAAGTTGGTGAAAAACTGATAAGTTTATTAAGAAACGAGAATGCTAAGGTTTACATCAGTGATATTAATGAAGAACGATTAGCGCAGGTTGCACAAAAATATGGTGCAACAGCTGTCTCAAATAATAGTATTTTCGACCTTGA
>JBIHZP010000082.1:0-5594 GCA_044231315.1 Daejeonella sp.
GGAATGTCAATGGTATTATCCAAAACAAGGGGGCGAAGATGTACCTTAAATATGGATTCGCGTTCTCTCAAATTTGGTAGTTCCAAATAAATATGTCGATCAAATCTTCCCGGCCTGAGGAGTGCCGGATCAAGTACATCTGCTCGGTTAGTAGCAGCAAGAACAATCACTCCACTATTTGAGCTAAAGCCATCCATTTCTGTAAGCAATTGATTGAGCGTACTTTCTCTTTCATCATTAGCGCCACTTAAAAAGGCTCCTTTACCTCTTGTGCGGCCTATTGCGTCTAGTTCGTCAATAAAAACAATGCATGGGACTTTCTCTTTGGCTTGTTTAAAGAGATCGCGAACACGTGCAGCGCCAACACCGACAAACATTTCAACAAACTCCGAACCTGAAATGATAAAAAACGGGACTTTAGCTTCACCGGCAACAGCTTTAGCTAGAAGGGTTTTACCTGTGCCCGGTGGACCAATTAACAATATTCCCTTGGGTATTTTGGCACCAAGACGGGTGAATTGTTTTGGATTTTTTAAAAATTCAACAATTTCGCGGACTTCTAGCTCCGCTTCTTCTAAACCTGCTACATCTTCAAAGGTAATGCGACTTTCTTCACGGAGGGCCATCAAAGCATTGGATTTCCCAAAATTAAAAATCGAATTTCCGCCTGAGGGGCTCCCCATGCTCGCATATTTTTGAAACAAAATACGCCATAAATAAAAAATTAATAGTAATGGTAGAATCCATCCAAAGATATTCCAAAACCAATTGCTAGTATTGGAATAACTGATGGGGATTTTTTGTGCTAATGGAATGTTCTTTTGTGCCTCATCCATCTTACGTTCAAAAGATTCCAAGGATCCGATAGTAAATTTATAATGTGGCCCAGGATCGGTTTTTCCTTTAATTCTTGAATTTAGAACTTCTTGGAAATAGGGGTCTTTTGCTAATTCAGCCTTTATAAATATTTGGGCCTCTTCTTTATTGACGATATTGATTTTTTCAACAGCTTTACGACTTAAGATTTCACTTTCAAATTGCTGCCAACTTATTTCATTAACAGAATTATTGAATTTCGTTAAATAGGGGAAAAACAACATAAAGAGTATGAACAAATAAACCACAGCCCAAAAAAATTGCTTTTGAGGAACTTGATTTTTGGGAATTTGCTTTTTTTGATAGGGTTCCGGTAGTTTCTGCTTCATGCTCAAATTTGCAAGCTTATTGTTCAATTAAAGACATGTAAAAAGCCGAATTGTAATCAATTCGACCCTTTACATGTTCATTAAATTAATCGTTGAAGGCCATTTCGGGTACTTCAACATTTAGTTTACTTTCAACACTGAGGATGCCTGGAGCAGACCATGCGGCTCTTTCAGCATCATCCTTTTCGGCAAATGAGCGAACTTTTCCACTCAGAATAACCTTATTTCCATCCACTTCTACAACAATTCGATCAGCATCAATTGTTGCATTTCTATGAAAAGCACTGTTGATTTTTTGATGGATATCCATTGCTTTAAGCTTTGGCTTTACAGAAATAAGGTTTATAACTGAACTCACACCAGTTATGTTTTCTATTGCTCTACGGGCATTTACGCGTTGATATTCCCATTCTATTTCACCTTCTAATTTTACATTGCCATTTTCAACTTTAACTTGAATCCTATTGTCTGGAATTGTAGTATTCCATTTCAAAGCATTTAACACAGTTTCAGCAATTTCAGCGTCTGTTTTTCGGTAGTTAGGAGAGACACCAACTTGAATGTCTTCAGCTACTGCTCTTACACCCGCTACCCTTTTTGCTGCTTTTTCGGCACTTAACTTTTTTGAAAAAGTGTCTACAATGCCAGAGAGGGTAACTATTCCATTTTTTACCGCTACTCCAATTTCAGACTCGTTGAGAAATGGTTCCCAGCTAAGCTCTTCCATCACATCTTTTTGAATTTGATTGTCAGTTCTCATTTTGTTTAATTTTTATTGTTAATAATTCGGATTCCTAAATTATTTTCAATGTAGGTTTAAATAAAAAAGTCATTTATGAGCCAAATCAAGACTGTCTTTGATTCTAATCAAGATTGTATTCTATATCTTAAAATTTAGCTAGAAACACCTTGCATTTCTTGTTTTAGACTTTCTTATTTATAATTCTTTTTGATTTCAATCTTTTATCCGCTTATTTTAGATAATTTCGTTTATGCCTTCAAAACCAAAATCTGTAATTGATGAAAAATTAGAACTTCATCCAAGAAATAAACATAGAGGACGTTACCAATTTGCTGTTTTGATTAAAAAATGTCCTGACTTAGCTGATTTTGTGATAAAAAATGAATTTGCAGATGAAACGATTGATTTTACTGACTCTCTTGCTGTTAAAACATTAAACAAAGCCCTTTTAATTTATTTTTATGGGATTCAACTTTGGGATATTCCTGAAGGTTTTTTATGTCCTCCAATTCCTGGAAGGGCAGATTACTTACATTATGTAGCTGATTTAATTGCTGATAATAATGGTATAATTCCAAAGGGTAAAAACATTAAAGTACTTGATATTGGCGTAGGAGCCAATAGTATTTATCCATTAATTGGGCATAGTGAATATGGGTGGACTTTTGTAGGATCTGATATTGATTCTCTGGCAATACGGTCGGCGAAAAATATTGTAGATGCCAACGGACTTTCAAAAGTAATCAGTATAAGAAAGCAAAAAAATAAGTCAAAAATATTTACGGATTTAATCAATCCTGGTGAAAAATTCAAGTTGTCAATATGTAATCCACCATTTCATTCATCGATGAAAGATGCGTCCGAAAGTACAGAGCGGAAGTGGAAAAATCTTGGAAAGGCAATTTCTATGGGTTCAGACCTGAATTTTGGAGGTAAAAACGCCGAGTTGTGGTGTGAGGGTGGGGAAGAAAAATTTCTTCAAAGCATGATTTTAGAAAGTGAGCAATTTGCAAATGCTGTAGAATGGTTCAGTTCTTTAGTTTCCAAGAAGGAAACGCTTGCTGGCTGCTATTATGAATTAGATAAAATAAAGGCAAAGGAAGTAAGAACTATTGATACGCATCAAGGAAATAAAACAAGTCGGATTTTAGCATGGAGGTTTTAATTAATAAACGATTGTTAATAAAAGAAATAGAATGAAAATTATCTATTTGATGAAGTTATCATATAAACTATTTAATCCTGCTCTTAAAACATCATTTATGCCATTGGTATAATTAGGATTACAACCGTTAGTAATCACTACAATGCCAAACTTTTCTTTGGGATTAAAAAACATAGCGCTGTATAGTCCGTAGGCAGATCCAGTATGTCCAGTCATCATTTTACCTGGAATTACATCTTCTCGATTGGCTATTGCTAAACCATAACCTTCTTCTTCAGAAATTTTTGTTTGCATTATTTTAGCACTCTTTTTTGAGATAATTCTTACGCCTTTATACTTACCAAAGTTCATATGCATAGTCATGTATTTAGCAAGATCATTAGCCGATATTTTCATTCCTCCGGTAGGCGAGAAAATAGGTGTGCTATATCCCATTTTATAATTTAATCTTTCCTCGCGCTTTGCCGAATAAGCCAATGGGGAAGGGCTTAATGTTTTCGTGGCGCTATCATAAGTGTGTAATGATGCAAATCGATTGGCGTCTAAAGAATCTACATTGTATCCACCGTACAACCCAAGCGGATTCAAAATATGATTTTTTACGTAATTGTCGAACCGTTCACCTGAATATTTTTCTATTACTGCTCCAATCATATTGTAATTTAGGTTGCAGTATTCATAATTAGTACCTGGAGCGTATTTGCTAAAGCATTTTCTCCAATCCGCATTTTTTTCTGGGTTGATTGCATCTAAAGTGAAGTATCCTTGGCTATCATTAAGACTAGATGTGTGCGACATCATCATTTTTAAGGTAATTTTCTGGTCAGGGAAATTTGGATTCCTAACTTGAAAGCCTATTAAATCACTGATGTCATCATCTAAATTTAGTTTCCCCTTCTCTACTAATTGCATAATAGATGTAGCAGAAAATGATTTAGAAATGGATGCTATGCGGAAAATATCATCGTTATTTAAAGGTTCATTACTTACATTATCTTTTAAACCAAAGGATTGATTATAAACGATTTCCCCTTTTTTTACAAGAGCGACAGATAAACCTACAACTTCATATTTTTGCATTAATTCTTTAATGTCGGATACTGCCTTTTCATTTTGGGCGAAAACCGATAGGGACATGCAAGAAAATAGCGCAATTGCAAAAAAAAGCTTAAATGAAGTCATTCTGATTGATTTTTTGTTTCACTAAAACTACGATTATTTTTTGCAAAAAAAACAATCCGGTTCTACTGACACTATACGATGTTTGTTTGTTTAAAATCAGACTCTACAGCACTTGCTTCTTTTACATCCTTAAAGCTAATTTCAATTGTAGTTCCTTTATCGATTTTGCTCTTAACCCCGATTTTACCATTCATCTTATCAAGGTAATATTGAACAATGTTTAAGCCAAGTCCCGTACCTGGGACCTCTTTAGCATTCGATCCTCTAAAAAAAGGAGTAAACAACATTTTTTGATCTTCTTCAGATATTCCGAAACCATGATCTTTTATGGACATTATATATTCGCCCTCTAAAAATTTACTTGAAACTATAATTGTGGCATTTTCTGGAGAGAATTTTATAGCATTTGATAAGACATTGATTAATAAGTGTTTAAATGCATTGACGTCGGTAAATAAATTAGTGTCCCCTACATGCTTATACGTAATTTTTTGTCCTTTTTTGAGAATCACACTTAAATCTTTTATAGTTTCAGTGATGAGTTCCTTAGAATTAAAATTCGCTCTGTTAATCTTTAATTGACCTTCCTCAATTTTACCTAAAGTCAGAAAGTCGTTGATGATATCTCTTAAAAAATTGACTGCTGATATAATATGTTTGATTTGTTCTTCTCTTTGTTCTTGTTCTTCAGCTTTTTCGAATTTTGAGAGGATAAATGCTGAGGAAAGAATAATACTTAGGGGAGTTCGGAACTCATGTGAGGCAATATTTAGATATTGCTTTCTTACTTCATTTATTTTTTTTTCTTTTTCAAGTAATTTTACTAAACGATTATCTATTTCACTTAATTCAGATATTTTTTTTGCTGCATTAAAATTGGCAGTTAATGAATAGCATTCATTTTTATTCCCTGTTTTTAAAATATTTAAAAGAACAGGGAATTTGCTGCCATCCTTCCGAATCATATTAAGTTTTAGCTCACTAACTTCACTAAACTCTTTGATTAATGCATATAAACAATGTTCATCTTTGTATTTTGAATCGAAGTCACTAATTAGACTTTTGGCAATTTTTGACAATTCATCCTTATCAAAAAGATCATCCACTAACATTTTCCCGACTACTTCTTCCGAATTGTAGCCTAAGTTTTTTTCTGCGAAAGGGTTAATCATTTGTATAACACATTCCTTATTAGATATTAAGGAAATAGTTTCACCATTATTCCAATCGTTGATTAATATATTATTAAGTTGTTGTTTTGTGGTTAAGTTTTCTATCATATATTTTCTAGTTTTTAGCT
>JBIHZP010000083.1:0-5563 GCA_044231315.1 Daejeonella sp.
CTTTTTTTAGGATTTACGCAAATCTACGACAGTAGAAATTCAAACACCTATACCACCAAGGGTACATTCGTAAGACTCAACTATTCTTATGCCCCTAATATTTTTGGTGGCGATAATTATGTGGGTAGCCTTCTCAAATTGGACTTCCGTAATTTTCAAACAGTCAGCAAAAAAATAAGTATCGGATTAAACGCCAACTTCGAGTCGCTAAACGGTGAAAACACTCCTTTTTATTTGTTACCACAATTGGGAAGTGATGAAATGATGCGGGCTTATTATACAGGCCGCTTTCGAGACGAGAATTTAATGGCTCTTCAATCTGAAATCCGATTAAGGGTTCACCCCCGTATCGGAATAGTAGGTTTTGCAGCGACTGGCAATGTTTTTAAAAGGCGAGATTTTAAACTGGGGGATTTTAAACCAAATCTTGGCGGTGGATTTCGCTACTTTTTCGACATTGAAAAGGGCTTGAGCATCCGCATGGATTATGGCATTGGAGAAAAAAATCTAGGGGAGAAAAGACAGAGTGGCTTTTATTTAAGTTTGGGGGAATCTTTTTAAGACGAATCTAAAATTTCAATTTTTATATAAAACATTTACCCTCTATATCTAATAGTCAAATTTCTGGCTCCAATTTTTTCTTTAGCAGAAAAAAAAATGATAATTGAAAAACAATAATCCAGACCTTGAATTAAGTTCCCTCCGGCCAGCAATCATTGAATTTATTATTGAATAAAGAATACAAACGCCTGAATTCACTGAAGAGTAAAGAAAAAACAATGATTTTTGATACTTTTTCTTCCGTGGCTATATACTAAGAATCACATGGCTTCAATGCAAAAATTGATAAAATAACTCCAAACAAGTCAGGTTATTCTTCCTGTAAATTATTTTAGCAGCCATTCTATTTTATTTAAACCCCTTAGTATTAAATAATTCTAATATATTTAATTTTTATTTTCCATCCAAATACCTCTATATGAGAAACTTTACATTCTATTTAGTGACTTTTTTTTTGGCAAACATTATTTCAATGTCTGCCTTCTCTCAAAGCATAACTATTAGCGGCAATGTTGCCAATAGTTTATCCAAAGAGGCTGTTGAGGCAGTATCAATTACTGTTAAAGGAGCATCTGTTGGAACTTTTACAAACAACAAGGGAAACTTTAAAATAACAATTTCTCAAAAATTGCCTATTACTCTTTTAATTTCATCTATTGGCTTCAGTTCTCAGGAATTGTTGGTTGAAAATTCTTTAGAAGCTTTAAATATACAACTGATACCAAAGAATATACTAGGGCAGGAAGTAGTAGTATCGGCGTCCAAAACTCCACAAAAAATCCTGGAATCTCCTGTTTCAATTGAAAGGGTAAGTTCAGCAAACATCAGAAATTCTGCTGTTTCATCCTATTATGATATATTAAGTAGTCTTAATGGAGTAGATTTCACAACATCCTCTTTAACTTTTAAAACCCCATCTACTCGGGGTTTCAACGGAAGCGGTAGCACCAGGGTTAATCAGATTGTGGATGGAATGGACAATCAGGCTCCTGGTCTTAATTTTGCTGCCGGAAGTATTATTGGTCTTTCTGAGCTTGATGTAGACAATATTGAATTATTACCAGGAGCATCCTCTGCTTTATATGGTCCAGGAGGAATGAATGGTACCATTTTAATCAATAGCAAGAATCCATTTAAATATCAGGGCCTTTCCTATCAGGCAAAAGTGGGGCTTATGAATATAGATAGCCGTTATCGGGAGCCTTCTCCGTATCATAACTGGTCTTTTCGTTGGGCCACCAAAGTTTCAGAAAAATTAGCATTTAAAATAGGAGCTGAAATTATTGCTGCCAAAGATTGGTTGGGCTATGATAAAAGGAATTATGCACGCACTGGAACTCAAGGAACCATAGTTCCGGGAGATAGGGCCACTGATACTAATTATGATGGTGTAAATGTTTATGGTGATGAAACAACTACAGACATCAGGGCGGCAGTTTTAAATAGTATCGGTTCATCAGCCGCTCCATTTTTGAAAAATTTTATTGACAATTTAAATAGTGGCCTTCCCATCAATGTTTCTAGAACTGGATACAATGAGGACGAAATTATTAATCCCAATACCTCTAATTATAAAATGTCTGGAGCACTCCATTACAAAATATCTCCTGCCATAGAGGCTAATTTATCTGGCTTTTGGGGAACAGGTAATACAGTATATACTGGAAGTGAGCGTTACAACTTGCGGAATTTAAAGATGGGACAATATAAAGTAGAACTTAATCATAAAAACTGGATGGTTAGAGCATATACTACTCAGGAAAATTCTGGCGAAAGTTATAATGCAACAGTAACAGCCCGTTTATTTAATGAAAACTGGAAACCAAGTGGCGGATCCACCGGATGGTTTTCTCAATATGCTCAGTCTTATTTAGCGAGTCGATTGGGAGGGATGAATGATATGGATGCCCATACCTTAGCAAGAAGTACTGCTGATGTTGGCAGGCCAATTGCAGGAAGCGCTGCTTTTAAAGAAAGCTTTGATAAAATAAGAAATATTCCCATAGGAGCTGGCGGCGGTTTATTTGTTGATAGAAGCGATTTATATATGCTTGAAGGTCAGTATAATTTGTCAGAGCTTACTGGTAAATTCGCAAATGTATTGGTGGGAGCAAACTATAAAAAGTACAACTTAAATAGCCAGGGGACCCTGTTTGCAGATGGAGGGGGAGTTATCGGCATTGAAGAATATGGTACATATATTCAGGCCAGCAAATACCTTTTTAAGGAATTTTTAAAACTATCTTTAACTGGCCGATATGATAAGAATGAGAATTTTCAAGGTCGATTTACCCCAAGGGCTACGGCATTATTAAGGGTAGCAGCCAATAAAAATATAAGATTTAGTTTCCAATCAGCCTATCGTTTTCCAAGCACTCAGCAACAATGGATTGACCTGGATATTGGTTCCAGTACGCGGTTATTGGGTGGAGTACCTTACTTTCAGCAAAAATACAACCTTAATGGCAATAGCTATCAGCTGAGTTCTTTGCCTTCGATAACTACACCATACACTATTACTCCCTTCAAACCCGAGTCTGTCAATACTTTTGAATTTGGTTATAAGGGACTTGCGTTGGATAGTAAACTATTAATTGATGTTTATGGTTACTACGGGCAATATCAAGACTTTTTGTCACGTATTTTATTAGTAAAGCCTAAATCTACCTATACATTGGCAAGTATAAGCAACGCAATTGCTACTAACACAAGCGTAAGTAATGTGGCTGACATCTATTCTATCCCGGTTAATTCTACTGAAAAAGTTCAAACCAATGGTTTTGGAGTTAGTTTAGGTTATCAATTACCTTATGGCTTTTTATTGAACACCAACTTCTCCTCCGATAATCTGAATAATGTGCCAACAGGCTTTGTCGCTTATTTTAATACTCCAAAATACAGAGCCAACGTTTCCATTGGCAATACAGGTTTGGGGGCAAAAAAACTGGTGGGATTTAATGTTTCCTATCGCTGGCAGGATGCATTTTCTTTTGAAGGCGATTTCGCTAATGATAATTTACCTGAAATTCATACTGTGGATGCTCAGATTAGTTTGAAGCTCCCTTCAACAAAAGCAATCGTGAAAATAGGTGGCAATAATTTACTGAATCAGTATTATGTTAATGCAGTTGGTAATTCAATTATTGGTGGATTGTATTATGTTAGTTTCGGTTACAATTTGCTGTAAAATTTATCACTATTTTAAAATCAATTGATATGAAAATATTCACTACAATAAAAAGTATAAGCTTATTGGTAGTTTCCAGCTGCCTAATCTTCTCAGCGTGTAATAAAGCTCCGCTTGAACCGGATCCCATCGCATTACCACAACAGGCTGTATCTCCTACTCTGGCATCACTGCTAGATAATAGCGAATTTTCAATTTTGAAAGCAGCTGTAGAAAAGGCTGGATTATTACCTGCTTTGGCAAACACTTCTGCCAGGTATACCTTGTATGCTCCCAATAATGCGGCTTTTATCCTTGCTGGAATACCAAGTGTAGCAGTAATCAATGCATTGCCTGCAGCATCTGTAGCAGCTTTGATCAATTACCATATCAGTCCACAAAAGATAACAGCTGCAACTATTCCATTAACACCTCCTTCCAATTTTGAATATCCAACGCTTTTAAATCCATCTAATGGTACTCCTGCATATAACCCATTGATCAATTTAACAACCTTCCCAAGCCGCCGTGGAAATGGAGCTTGGCTGAATAATGTACCACTTACAGACGTAGATATCAGTGCCGTAAATGGTGTGATGCATAAAGTCTATACCTTAGTTAATCCTCCAACAAAATACCTATGGGATTCTATCTCCACAAGTAAAGACTTAACTTACTTTAAGGCAGCAATTTTACGTGCAGATAGCGGTGTAGTTGGCACCAGTCAATTACAAACTGCTTTAAAGAGCTTTGGTACTAACCTGACTGTTTTGGCACCCACCAACCTTGCATTTAAAACCTTACTTACAGGTGCCATTTATCAGGCATTAGTATTACAGGGTATGCCAGCAGCAACTGCTTATCCCACAGCTCAATATTTAGCATCTACGTCGGATGTATTCAATAATCCAGCCCTGTTTTGGGCATTGTCTGCTAAAAAAGTTAAAGGGATTGTACTTTACCATATTTTAGGCACCAGTATTCCAGGCATTCGGATATTTTCTGTAAACCTGCCTTCTACACCTACACCAATTAAAACATTAATCAATTCGGCAATAGCTGATCATCCTGGCGTGGTAGCACAGGCAACTTTCTCAGGCCCGTTTGTAGGAGCAGCAACCTTTAAGGGGGCAGCTAATACAACCGCCTCTAAAATTATTATCAATCCTATCAATCCATTCGCTACAGATCAGAATTATATAAATGGAGTGATTATGAAAATAGATCAAGTACTCTTGCCTCAGTAAGATTAAGTTAATCTTTAATTTTACTTATTAATATACGGGAAAACCATCCAAATTAATAAATTTGGATTAAGCGAAAAAGCATTAATTCCTTCCTGTTATCTTCGCTTGGTTGTAAGTAGCTGCTTGCATTGTAAACTAAAATTGTACGCAAACTGTGAAACTCATTTAGCAGTTTAAACTCATGATTTTAATAACTTGTATTATTAAGAATCATGAAAAAAATCGTATTATTCCTAATCATTCTAGGATGTAAAAACAGTGTTAATAGTCCCATTAAGCAAGTTCAAGTTATTAGTCCGGAAACTTATCCTGTTGGCTATGCTATGATCAATGGCACTACAACGGGTGGTTTTGGCGGAGAAACAGTTACAGTATCGAATCTGAATGATTTTAGATTAGCAGCCAAATCACCGGATCCAATGACTATCCAGGTTTCCGGAAATTTTACCGATATAGGAATGGTAATTATTAGCTCCAACAAGACCATTATTGGAATGGATGGCGCTACGCTTAATGGGCTTGGACTGTCTATTTATGGGGTCAGCAATGTGATCATTAAAAATCTAAAAATAAACAAAGTGGTGGGTGC
>JBIHZP010000084.1:0-5509 GCA_044231315.1 Daejeonella sp.
GAAGTCGGAAGCAACCACAAACCTTAGTTTCACTTTCGATTTTAAGGAATATACCTCTTCGGCCGAAAGGTCAGTAATCTTCCCACAAAGAAGCATGGCCGAAGCCATTGATAAGTGCTTGATGAATAATCGCCTTGATTGATCTTTGATATTTTCTTCCATATTCTGAAAATTTCCGGATAATTCTTAATTGTAAATAATACTTATGTAAAGTTCAGCTATTAAAATGCAATTCATGTTTACAAATTATTAAATAATTAAACATGTCATCTATTTTTATTTCACTTTCGGATCCTTAAACTCAGTGGTATCACCCTCCAGAAACTGTAATTTGTAGCCACCTAAATCAATCGTAGCGGTAGGAAATATCTGCTTCAGCAAATCTAACTCTGTGGGTTTTATTGAAGTCTGGAATAGAAAAATTTGCCTAAGCTCTTTAAGACCCTTTAATTGCTCCAAGCCCTTGGCACCCACCTTTGTTCCAATCAAATTAAGGTATTGCAGTTTATCCAGATTTTTCAATTGGCCAATTCCCTGATCTGTAATAGCCGTACGCTCCAGAGATAATCTAGTAAGTACAGATAGGCCTGAAATTCGGGTAAGCATCTGATCTTTGAGGTTTGAATCTCCTAATTTAAGCCAGATTAATTGCTTCCTGATTGGATCCAATAACTGCAAATCCTGATCAGTTAAGTCCTCAACTGCAACAAAATTTGCCGATAAATAGTTGCTGTTTTGAGCAACGGCAGTTATGGCAATTCCTCTTGCCTGCAGTTGTTTGATAGTACCAGCATCGGCAATCTCAACTGACTCTTCAGGCACATCCGAAAGCTTATCTTCCTCCTTTAATTCTTTTGATTGCAAAGCAAGTAAAACAGGTTTGATCTTATCCGTTTTTACGAGTGCATTCACTTTCTTATTGAAATCTGCACCAGTACTTACCCACCAATGCAATAATTCCAGCTCAGATTTTGTTAGCTGTGGCTGCTCCAATGGAGGCATGTGATCATCGTTATCTTTTGCCAAAAGAATTCTTTTGATCAGTTCGCTGTCATCAACCTTGCCACCAACAAGAACGAGACCACCCTTCCCTCCTTTTAAGATCAGATCAGGCATATCAAGTCTCAATTTACCTTTCTGCTTATCCGGACCATGGCATTTATAACACTTAGCTGTCAGTATCGGCCTGATGATATCATTATATGCCTGGGCTTCGTTAACATTAGGGATTGGTAACCTTTTTGTTGTAGAAGCATTACTATCATCGTTTGAGAAAGCCTTAAAAAGATAATCTGAACCATGGGTGATTGATCCGCCTAAGTGTCCGGTAATAATGATTAGTAAGACCATTAGCCCGCTTACCCAAATATTATCCTTATTCCTTCTGTTAAGTCCGTAGGCAAGAATTGAAATACTAGCTAAAGCAATCCCAAACCATTGATGATTAGAAATAAGATCTCCATCATAATCTCCTGAATTTGAAAGTAGATATCCACTGATGCAGGCAAATATTGCGCTAACCATACCCCAAAATAAGGCAATACTCACGGCAGTCGACAAGGATTTATATTTCTCCTTGCGGGATAGCCATTGAAAAAGTGCAGCAATTAGTAATACGCCAATAGGCAGGTGTACCAAAACCGGATGAAACCTTCCAATAAATTCAGTAATATTCTCAAAAACAATAGCGCTAATAATCATTCAATAGAAATAAAGGATCATGAATATCTTTTTCTGAGCAAATGCATCATGTGTACATTTATTGCCCATTGATCGCCTAAAGGCTGTTTTGTATAAGGCAAAGTAGGCATATAATCAGGAGGTCCGAATTCGGTAAGTATGGTTAAACCCTCTCCATTCTTCTTCTTTCGTTCAACTATCTTATCCCACCATTCAAAATGCTGCCTGACTACCGGCTCCCATTCCGGTGCACGTGGGTCATTTACCTGCGGACCTTCAGGGTGTCCAATCCTTGCATGAATATGATCGGTCCTGCTCAAAGCCATATCTACAGTTTCTTTTTGATCAGCTAATAAGCTTTCATGAACATTGCACCAATGCGATATATCTAATGTTAAACGCAGTTCAGGGAAGCTTTCGATAAACTTTCTTGTGATATGAGCGGCAAATAACATTCTCCCTCTGTGCGTTTCATGACAGATTAGAATTCCGGTTTCTTTGGCCAATAACTGAGTATGCTCAATGAACTTTTTGTTGTCATCAAAACTAAAATAATCTCTTCCAGAATGGTTGTTAATATAAAGTGGCTTTTGGATATTTTGTCTGGCTGCCGCATCAATCATCTTCTTGTAAAACGCAAGATGTTCCTGTGGATTTGACTGGGATCCGCCGCAGAGAAAACCGATTTCAAGATCATACTTTTTCAAGGCGGCAAACATATCATCCTGAGCCTTTTTATTATCAGTTGGCCACCATAACTCTACACCGTCATAACCTTCTTTCTTCACTTTAGCGCAAAAATTATCCATGGTTCCCTCGAAACCCCAGCTGGTGGCAAGGATCTTTAAAGCATAATTTTTGCTGGTCTCAGTTATGGCAAATGGCTGATTAGCAAATGATTCCATTGATGACAGCAACAATGCAGCGGAACCGGCTGCAGAGGCTTTAATGAACTCTCTTCTATCTTGCTTCATACTATTGTTAAAGAATCGCGCTGAATTGCTAAGAAATAATTTCTGTTATTACTTTACCTCCTACATCCGTTAAACGGAACGGACGGCCCTGAGATTCGTAGGTTAATTTCTCATGATCAAAGCCCAATTGATTTAATATAGTAGCCTGGATATCAAAGGCTTCTGTTTTTCCACTTACTATATCGTAGCCAATCTCATCTGTTTCACCATAGGAGGTACCTCCTTTAATTCCGCCGCCTGCCATCCACATATTGAATGCTCCAGCATGGTGATCTCTGCCTTTGTAGGGCATATCCTTACCTTCGCGGTTTTCCTGCATGGGTGTTCTACCAAATTCAGCACCCCAAACAATCAATGTTTCATCCAATAATCCCCTTTGTTTTAGATCAAGAATCAAAGCCGTGATTGGCTTATCTACGCTACGGCATTTATTAATCAATCCAATATCAACAGAGCCATTTGCAGAATCTCCATGGGTATCCCAGCCCCAATCAAACAGCTGAATATAGCGGACACCCTTTTCAACGAGCTTTCTTGCCAGCAGTACATTGTTTGCGAAACTGGTTTTGCCTGGTTCTGTTCCGTACATCTCATGGATGTAGGCCGGTTCATCATTGATATCCATAACTTCAGGTACAGATATCTGCATCTTATAGGCCATTTCATACTGTGCAATACGGGAGAGTATTTCAGGATCCTGATACTCCTCGTACTGGTCATGATTTATTTTGTTGATGGCATCAATTGAAGCTTTACGCAAGTCTCTATCCATGCCATCAGGATCTTTAATAAATAATACCGGATCACCCTCGCCCCTACATTGAACTCCCTGGTACACACTAGGTAAAAATCCGCTACCCCAAACGCTTTTTCCGGCATCAGGGTTATTACCTCCCGAAGTTAAAACAACGAAGCCCGGCAAATTTTTATTTTCAGATCCCATGCCATAGGTTACCCATGATCCGATGCTGGGTCTACCTAATCTTGCCGAGCCAGTTTGCATTAATAACTGAGCCGGTGCATGATTGAACTGATCAGTTGTTACTGCATTGAGCATTGCAATCTCATCTGCTACTGTTGAAAGATGAGGTAAGTTATCTGATAACCATAAGCCGCTCTGGCCATATTGCTTAAATTTAGCTTGTGGTCCGAGCATTTTTGGGACACCACGAATGAATGCAAATTTTTTGCCTTCCAGAAGTGATTGCGGACAATCCTGACCATCTAATTTAGCCAGCTCAGGCTTATAACTAAATAATTCCAACTGAGAAGGAGCACCTGCCATGTGTAAATAAATGACTGATTTAGCTTTGCCTGGAAACATTGGAGACCGCGCTGCTAATGGGTTGGAAGCATCA
Source organism: Daejeonella sp. (assembly GCA_044231315.1). Classification (GTDB taxonomy): domain Bacteria; phylum Bacteroidota; class Bacteroidia; order Sphingobacteriales; family Sphingobacteriaceae; genus Daejeonella. The sequence continues at coordinate 4,013 of JBIHZP010000084.1, forward strand.
AACAAATTACCGGAAGTCTCTGATGAATTGGTTCCGCAGCTACCTAGCAATGAGCTTAATGCCAAGGCACCAAATCCCATGGCGCTTTCTTTGAGAAAATGTCGGCGTGTATGCTGTTGGATGGCAGTATGTTCTGCCTCCTTTAATAATCGTTGAATTAGAATTTCATTCTTCATGTTCGATAATATTTTCGCTTCATCTAAATGATAGCATTAGGTCAATATCTACATCTTTCTCATTTTGTGATCCGGCTGATATTAGCCTGAAAAAAAAGAGAATTTTAAAACTAATTTTTGTTTAGCCACTCATCCATGTTCAACATAGCCCCTGCAACTATTACCATTGCTGCAGTTTCAGGATTGCTACCTTTTTCTATCGATTTCGGACCAATAATATCATTCATGGCCTTCTTATCTTTTTTAAATTTATTCAATGCTGTATTATACAAATCAACAAGTGCTTTTTGTCTGACTGGTGAAATAGGTTTATACATCATTATTTCATACCCTTTTTGAATCTGCTTATTGGCTTCCTTTTCCCCTGTTTTTTGCATCCGGAAAGCCAGGTTTCTGGCAATAACATGAGAAGTGGAATCATTTAACGAGGTTAATGCTTGCAAAGGAGTATTTGTTCTGATTCTCCGCGGGATACAGACTTCTCTGGCACCGCCATCAAATGTCATCATGGAAGGATAAGGTGCTGTTCTTTTTAAATAAGTGTAAAGTGCTCTTCTAAACTGATCTTCATTCTCACTCATTGTCCAAACATCACCGTTGTATGGAGAGCGCCAAATTCCTGCTGGCTGAAATGGCATAACACTTTTACCATACATTTTCTTACTCAATAGGTCACTAACCTCAAGCCCTTGATCTCTCAACTGTTCAGCTGATAATCTTACCCTCGACCCTCTTGCATAAAATTTATTATTCGGATCTTTTTTGATCAACTCCTTATTCACTTTTGAATCTTGTCTGTAAGTTGCAGATGAAACGATCTCTTTTAATAATCGTTTGATGCTCCATTTGTATTCGTTCATAAATTTCCATGAAAGATGATCGAGCAATTCTTTATGAGTAGGTGAAATACCTTGTGATCCAAGATCTTCCAGTGTTTCGGCTAATCCAAATCCAAACAATTGCTCCCATAAACGGTTCACCATTGTACGAGCAACCAAAGGGTTTTTCTTATCAGTCAGCCACAGTGCCATTCCCAATCTATTTCTGGGCACATTAGGTGGCAGTGGATTCATAATATCCGGAACATCGGCTTGAACTGCTTTCCCTTTAACCATCCAGTTCCCTCTTTCAAAAACATGGGTAGTTCTGTATTGATCTTTGTTATTTTCAAACATGATTGGAGTGGCATCCACTTTTGCCTGCATCAAATCATTAAAGTCCTTATAGGCGAGTTCAAATCCGGGCTTACCTTTGCCAGGAAAATCTCGATCAAATTGAAACCACTCGAACTGAACACCTGTTTCATCGGCGGTCTTTATGG
>JBIHZP010000085.1:0-5505 GCA_044231315.1 Daejeonella sp.
ACCGGATCCAATTTATAAATAGTCAGTCTTTTATCCTCTGGTAATGGTTTCCTATCTATGGCATTATCCCAATTGTATTTTGCTTTAAGTTTTTTATTGATCTGGCTAATTACATTAAACCTGATTTTTCTTTGATTTTCTTGTGTTTTATCGCTTGCTTCTAAAATATCGTTAATTTCATAAGTGTTTAAATACTCATTTGGCTTAAGTCCCAATAGTTTGTTTAAGAATTTTCTTTCCAATTGAGTGAACATTAGTTCTTTACTATCAATAGTTTCTTTGCGCTTCCATTTCAAAATGGTCATGATGAAAATAATTAAAAACAATCCGACTGCATACCATTGCCATGCTATACCTGTACTATAAAATTTGCCTACATAAGTGGTGTTTTTCCGAATTTCGGAAATTGATATTTTCTGGACAGGCCCCTCATTTATGCCCTTAAAAATGATTAATGTATCTTGATGTACATAATGATACAGACCAATGCCAAGATCTTTTCTACTATTTTGATGAAGATAAACTTCATTTTTGTTGGGATCGATGACGTAAATAGCCTTGTTTAAAAAGTGAAAAAACACTTCGCCGGTCCAGATAATTCCTTCAGATTTTTCAGGTAGCAGATTACTATTTAATTTACCCAAAAACTGCCATTCATTTTTCTTGAAATCGAACAGGTAAAAATTATCAATATAGCTTTCTTCTTGAACCTCCAGAAAATTTTTGTGTTTTGAGCCACCAGAATAGTACACATCCTGTTTGTTGCTATAACCTTGGAAGCCATCTGTAATTGCTAAAGGCCCTTTATTTTTGGGCCTAAGTATTTCCCATTCTTTTAATTGTTCTGCGAAGTAGGTTATTGAAGTATTATAATTCCAAAAACCTTCGCCACCTATGGAGTATAAGATTTCATTTCTAATAAACTGGTTTGCCGTAAAGTTAAATCCGCTGTGGAAGGTTTTATCTAGCCTCTTAAATTCTTTTTTTAAAGAGTCATATTCAAATAATTGGCCTGTCCCGATAACTTGTAAAAGTATCTTCCTTCCATTCTCGATGATAAAAAATTTATTTGTAAAATGCGTGGGAAGATTATTGAAAATTTGTGGGTCTAATTTTACTTTGCCTTCTCTTAACCATGGCCCACTTTCTTTTTCCTTGTAGAGTTCTAATGTTTCGGGATTAACTCTGACACGTAGTTTAGTCTGCGGATCAACCCACATGAAATAACGATCTATCCCAAAAATTTCTTGAGATAACATTAATAATACGAATACGAAAAATATTCTTAGTGAGGTAGACATTAAATTAGTTTAACACAAATTAGAACATAAAAATGATTTTTGCCTAAATTAATATGTGATAATGTGTTATTATAACGCAAGTAACGGAAATTGCTCAATTTAAGAGCGATTTAAGAGGGAATACTATACTTTATAATAGTGACCAATTTTTATCGGGTCAAGGATATCTGACAATCCTTTTTATGTTTTCTCTAAAACTATATATTATTGAAGCTCAAATCGAAAAAATTAATTCATCAATAACTCTTGAAAAGTAAAAAGTTCCTTTAAGTTGGGGTCTACCATAATCTTCACGGATGCCATATCCGCATCCCCAAATACTTGCAATCTAGTGAAATTGAGTATCGTTGAACGTTTATCTTCATGCAGTAATGGCTTATCAACAATAAAACGATGTGAATCACCATTGATTAGAAGCACGGGTTTCTGATACTTTTTGCTGAGTTCAGCTAATTTTAATCTGATTTTTTCAAATCCCGACGAGCCTGTGCCCATGTAAAACATATCTGCCTGGATGACCATAACCAAGCCTTTTTTATTTGCAGCTTTATCATATAATTCTTCAATCCAAGCTAAATTGGCCTTCTCGCGTTCAATAAATTCCGTATTGTCACCACTCTCTTTTAAATTATTGTTTGTTCCAACCAAATGAATCGTAGCGAATTGAACGCCACCATATTCCCAAGCTACATTTTCAACGTAGCTAGAAAATTGAGGCTTTTCTGCCTGACTATTTAATGCTATTTTTTTCTGTCCGAAGCTCTCTTTAGAACTAAAAAACATCTTCCTCAACATCGCTAGGCGCTCTAAAGGATCATATTCTCCCGCTGCTTTTCGATTACAATCGGTCCATTCATTATCACCTGGAGTATAGATTAGCGGATTCTTAAATGTTCCAAAATAATTATAAATTTTTTCAAAATATTCGTCCGAACAAGGTGTTGAACCTGATTTAAAATCACCTGTATGTACGCTGAAAGCGGGATTTTCACTGTTTATCTGTTCAATTAATTTTTCAAAACGAGGGTAATCATTCGGGATTCGATAGGGCATGTCGCCGAAGGCGATGAACTCGAATTTTTGAGATTGAGCAAAGTTAGTAGATGCAAAAAATAGGCAAATAAGACTTAAAAACAGGGCTCTCATGATTTTAATGATTTTTAGCTAATCTAACTAGTCTTAAGCGCTTTCCAAAATTAATTTCTAGGTTTTAAATAACTATGTTCGCATTTCAATTAGCTTGTTTTTGGGTAATTATATAGTAAAAAGCTAAATCAATATAAATAGTTCCTTAATTTGTCTAGGAAAAGCTTCGTAATTCAATGAATAGCCTATTCTAATAAACATATTTTAACGTTTCAAAATTCATTATGAATAAATATTTTTTTTTAGTGTTATTTTTCATTTCTTCTGGTTTATATGCCCAAAGTGCTTCTATTGAGGGTTTTACTTTCGATAAATTTGCTAATGCTCCTTTAGAGTTTGCAAGTGTTTCTTTGTTTAAATTATCTGACTCGAGCTTGGTTAGCGGACAAGTAGCGGATATAAATGGGAAGTTCAAGTTTTTGAATTTGCTGGCCGGACTTTATTATATCAAGGTGCAATTTGTTGGTTATGATACCTATAAATCGACTACTTTTTCTTTGTTAACTGGGCAAAAATTAAATATTGGGGCGATTGAACTTAGTGTAAATCAAAAATTTTTGGCTGAAGTAAAGGTCACAGGGCAGCAATTACAGAGCTTAAATAAAATTGATAAACAGGTTTATAAGGCCGATCAGTTTGAGTCGGCAAAAGGTGGCACTGCTGTAGATGTAATTAAAAATATGCCCTCTGTTACGGTAGATGGGCAAGGGGAAATATCCTTGCGTGGATCAAAAGGCTTTTTAGTTTTAATAAATGGTAAGGCAGTGCAAACGGATGCGGCTACGATTTTGAGTCAGCTGCCCGCAAATTCGATAGAAAATATTGAACTAATTACTGCGCCATCAGCAAAATACGATCCTGATGGTAAGGGGGGTATAATTAATATTACGACCAAAAAAGGGGCCGATGACAGTAGTGCTTTCATTGCTAATGTTCAAGGCGGTTTACCATCGGTAAGGAATTATGGAAATGCTGAAGATCAGCAACGTTATGGAGCAGATCTTACTTACAACTATAAAAAGGATAAATGGGATTTTTCTATTGGGGCTAATTATTTAAGAAATGACAATGCTGGTTTTAGAGATGGAGATGTGTTTACTATTATTGGTATCAAGAAAACTAGTTTCCCATCTCTAGGAGAGCGAAGTTTTGATAAATATAATTATGGGGGCAGGTTCAATCTTACATTTACACCTTCTGTAAAAGATCAATTTTCTGTTGGTTTTTTTGCCGGACATAAATATCAGGATCGTGTGGCTGATATTTATTATAGCAATATGAATACGGTTTTGGCTACAGGTCAGATCATTGGGCGTAAAAATTATTTTAATGCAAATACGCAAAATAAGCAGGGTGATTTTATTTTAGGGAATGTAGAATATGTGCATAATTTTGATGATAAATCGGTTTTAAATATTTCTGCTCTGGTGGAGCAAGCAGGATTGGAAGGTTCAACAAAAAATAGGAATATTGAACTTCAAGACACCGTTCAAAATACTTTGAGCACTTATAAAAACCCTTTAACAGGCTTTAGGATTAAGGTAGATCATAGTTTTAATTTGGGTAAAGGCAAGCTCGAAAGTGGATATCAATATCGTCTAGATCAACAAGATGGACGGTTTATTTATGCTGTAAAGGAGCGTGGAGCTACTAATTTTACCACTGATCAGGCCTTTTCGGGCAATGTAAAAGCAACTAATCACATTCACTCGCTTTATAGTCAGTATTCTGGCAAGGTAAATAAATTGGAATATGTTACGGGACTCAGGTATGAATATTCAACACGCGATTTAAGTGTAAAGTCTTTATTGAATGATAATTACAAGCTGGAGCTACATAACTTATTTCCTTCAGCCAGCATTTTGTATAATTTTGAAAACAGCTGGAAAGCGAAGGCTGGAATTAGCCGGAGGGTGCAGCGAACTAATAATTTTGAGCTAAATCCGATACCAGAAAGAGAACATTCTGAAACGCTTGAAAGGGGAGATGCGAATCTTTTGCCAGAATTTATATACTTGGCTGAAGCTGGTGTCACAAAGAATTTTAGCAAGGGTTCACTCTTTTCTACCATTTATTTTCAGGATATTAAAAATCCTATTCAAAGGGTAAACAATGTATATGCCGATACTATTTTGAATCGTGTTTATACCAATGCCGATAAGGCAAAGCGCTTAGGAATTGAATTGGGACTAAATTATAGTCCCGCGAAATGGGCACAACTTTACCTCGGCACCAATGTGTTTAGAAGTTCACTAAGTGGTTTAGTGCTAAATTACCCAAATGTTCAGAAAAACGCGGCTTGGGTAAATTCAATCAATGCCAATATGAATTTCCAGCTAAACTCCACACTGAGTGTGCAAGGGAATATGAACTATATTTCTGCTCGTCCGACGGTGCAGGGGGAAGATTCACGCTTTTACTCGCCTAATATGTCCATTAAAAAAACACTGATGTCGGGAAGGTTAACGGCATTATTGCAATGGCAAAATATGGATATGGGCTTGTTAAAAAGCAATGAGCAGCGTATCACAACCTCTGCCCCCGATTTTTATACCACAACTAATTATATTTATGAGGTGGATGTAGTGATGATCAATTTGAGTTTTAACTTGAATAAGCTTAAAAATAAATTGAAATTGCCAGGTAGTGAGTTTGGCGAAAAGGAATTTTAGTTTATGTGATCGGGGTAAAAATGAAAATTTCTACCCCGATTGAAAATTCTATTAATTTTGAGCATCATAAATAACTACTCGCTCAAAGAAGACTTTAAATTCATCTAAAAAGGCTTTATGAAGCGGGTGGACTTGATAAAAATCATGCGCTGCTAAGTCATCAAAAGCCAATAATAAACTAAAAGTATAGCTTGTATCTACTACAGCACGCTCAATGGGTGCGGGAGTACCTAAATGAAAAAATTTTACTACCTCAATCTCTTCTAATGTACTTAAGCTTTTTTGGAAGGCAATCTTTTGTTCGCTAGTGATATCGGCCTTTAGCCAGAATAAAACATGGTGAGTGATCATATTTTTAATTTTTTGACGCAAATATAGCGATGTAG
>JBIHZP010000086.1:0-5474 GCA_044231315.1 Daejeonella sp.
ACTAACGATTAGAACGACCAAAGAAGTTAAGTTTAAGTACAAAAACAGATCCTAAAATAGCTGGAATAATTAAATTAATTAGCCAAACACACGCAATCGCCGCCATGATTGCGATATCTTGATTGGTCACAAAAGCGAAAAAATAGGTAGCAACGCTTGCCCTAACGCCAATATCCAATAGATCGAGAGAAGGAAGAGCAGATTGTATGAAATAAAAAATAAACAGAATCATCATCATCTCAAACAATGGAATATCAGGTACAAGAAGATGAATAACCAGAAAATATTGTATCGTAAAAATCAGGTATCGCGACGAAGAATACATTAAAATCCGGACAATATCGGCATGCTTGTACTTTGAGAAAATAATGAAAAACCGCTGAAAACGCTTCAGAAAATTAATTTTCATCAGCAAACCATAAAGCCACTGAATATTAAAATAAAACAGAAGCATAAACGCACAAAAAAGTATAATCAGAATACTTAATGCAAAAATTAATATAGCGTTGAGTTCCGTAAAAGTGATGAAAAACCATAAGAGAGCCAGCGATCCCAAAACATTAGTCACTACCAACTGTCCGATTGAGCCAACACTCATAGCTACTACACCCATTATTCGCTTTCTTGGAGAAAGAAACAATACCCTACCGCCGTATTCGCCAATACGATTTGGAGTGAATACTGCCCAGGTTAAACCACAAAAAACAGACTCGACAGACTTCCAGGTACTTATTTTTTCGATGTCTCTAACTAAAAATTTCCATTTTAGAGACTCCAAAAACCAGTTCAATAACATCAAAGAAAACACGCTAAACATAACTAGAATAGCACTAATCAAGGTAATTGAACTCATCAACGACTTGAAGTTGCTTATGTTCTGATTATCACTTAGTTTTTTGAAGATGAACAAGAAAGCCATTACGATAACGCTTACCTTTATTGCAACACTCAAAATCTTTTTTGTTTGTGATTTCATGCTAATGCAATGTTAAGAAAAAGCTAGGCATATTTTATTTTGAAAATGATTTAATGAAAATCATAAAAAAGAAGGTAATTCCTTATTATTGCTACACATGTTAAAAGAAAAATCAAATGAACGCATAATCCTTGGGATTGACCCTGGAACGAGCGTAATGGGCTATGGAATAGTTAAGGAGGTAAAAAACAACGTAGATTTAGTTTGCATGGGCGTTGTAAAAATGGATCATCTCAACGATCACCCCCTAAAACTTAAGCAGATTTTTGAGAGAACAGTCCTACTGATTGACCAATACAAACCAGATTGCCTATCCATCGAAGCTCCATTTTATGGTAAAAACATTCAGGTAATGCTTAAACTCGGACGTGCGCAAGGCGTTGCAATGGCCGCAGCATTATCAAGGAACCTCCCTATTTTTGAATATTCCCCACGGAAAATCAAACAATCTATTACCGGCAATGGCAATTCATCAAAAGAACAGGTTGCTGCAATGCTAAAAACCTTATTGAAGTTTTCAGAAACACCTGAATTTTTAGATGCAACCGATGGTCTAGCGGTAGCAGTTTGCCATTCATTTCAAAAAATTACGAGTGCTGGAAATAATAAAAGCTATTCGGGATGGGATGCTTTTGCAAAAGATAATGTGAAACGGGTTAAAAAATAAGCTTACAAATGAACGCGAATGGCGTTTGCAATTTCGCTTAGTCTTTCTTCACTTAGTTTGAGTTTCGTGCGACTAAAATTCATGTCGTCCATTGTTTTAATTGGGACAAGATGAATGTGAGCATGTGGAACCTCTAATCCAATCACCGTCATACCAATACGCGTACATGGAACCGCTTTTTTCAATCCTTCAGCTACAATCTGAGCGAACATCATCAAGCCAACATAAGTTTCACTATCCAAGTCGAATATATAATCAACCTCCTTTTTAGGTATCACCAAAAGGTGACCTTCTGTTAGTGGATTGATATCTAAAAAGGCTAAATAATCAATGGTTTCGGCAACTTTATGTGCAGGAATATCTCCGGCAATAATCTTTGAGAAAATAGATTCCATAATGAATTTCTATGTCAATGAATATATAAAATGCAACTAACGAGTAATTTCAATAATCTCAAACTCAATTTTGCCGGCAGGTACAACAATTTCGACCTTATCGCCCACACTCTTTCCTAATAATCCCTGAGAAATTGGCGATTTCACAGATATCTTTCCCGATTTTAAATCAGCTTCCGACTCAGAAACGAGTTGGTAAGTCATGGTAGCACCATTATTAACATTTTTTATCTTCACAATCGACAAAGCAAGAACCTTTGTTGAATCCAACTTAGATTCATCAATTAGGCGAGCACTCGCCAAAACATTGGTAAGTTTAGATATTTTCGACTCATGGTGACCCTGAGCTTCCTTTGCTGCATCATATTCTGCATTTTCAGATAAATCACCCTTATCCCTAGCCTCGGCAATAGCCTTTGATATTTGCGAACGCCCCTCGGTTTTCAACAAATGGAGCTCCGCTTTCAGCTTTTCTAGTCCCTCACGGGTATAATAAGTTACGTCTGACATATCTAACAATTTTATGATTATACTTAAAAACAAACAAGACTATGTCGGCTTAAGCCAATATAGTCTTGCTCGTATTAACACGAAGATAATATTTTTGACTTATGATTTCCAAATTTCTCGATTGAAAAAATCCGATATTTTGGAAATTACTAAAAAAGGGAAGCTTTTATAATTCGGAAATTAGCGCTTGAAGCTTTTGTGCCAAAACCTCCGAAATTTTAAAATAAGACTCATGAGTCCAGCCCGCAATATGCGGACTCATGATCACTTTTTTACTTTCGGAAAGCTCTTTAAACCAATCTTGATCAGCTAAAGCAGGAAATTTTTCAATCTCTAATACATCTAATCCAGCAGCAGATATTTTCCCGTTTCGGATGCCTTTTAAAACAGTTCTAGTGCTCACTACCTCACCCCTCGAAGCATTGAGAAGCACGATAGGTTTTTTAAAATGAAACAAGTATTCATCATTAAATAGTTGACGGGTTTCACGACTAAGTGGAATATGTAAACTCAAAATATCGGCTTCTCTAACCACCTGTTCCATGCTAACTTCCTGTGCAAATGCATCAGAAAATCCAGTCTTATATTTATCGTATGCGATAACTTTCAGCTCAAAGCCAGATAATTTACGGGCCAGCATCATGCCATTATTTCCGTAACCGATAATGGCCACAGTCTTGCCCTTAAGCTCCCAGCCACGGTTACCTTCTCTGTCCCAAACCCCATGACGCACTTGCGCATCTGCAATATTGAGATTGTTTGAAAGCGAAAGTAGCATGCCAATAACATGCTCTGCCACCGCATCACGATTACCTTCAGGTGCATTGATGCATTTAATTCCCTTAGATCGCGCATATTCTTCAGCCACATTATCCATTCCTGCACCTGCGCGAGCAATAAGCTTCAAATTAGTTCCAGCATCAATTAACTCAGAATCAATTTGGAATTTTGTTCGAATGGCGATGATGGAGTATTCGTGAATTATGGCAAGGGTTTCCTCGCGACTAATCAAGGGCTTATCATGGCATTCAAAACCCATTCTCTCGGCCTCCTCCTTAAAAATAGGATGCAAATGATCTGCTATGAGTATCTTTTTGTTCATGAGATAGAATTACCTTTTTAAACTAATTAAATTAGTCAATTTTACGAAATCAGTAACACCAAGACGCTCCGCTCTAAGTTCAAATAAAGGGTCATCACCCATATTGTCTTTATTAATAAGAGATGAAAGCGCATTTCTAAGTGTTTTTCTTCGCTGATTGAACCCCGCTTTTACTACTTGCCAGAACAATTTTTCATCGCAATCAAGCGTTTCCACCTCATTCCGCGTTAAACGGATAACCGCAGAGTTTACTTTTGGTGGGGGATTAAACACTCCCGGCTTTACGGAAAAAAGATATTCAACCTTATAAAAGGCTTGAAGAAAAACGCTCAAAATACCATATTCTTTTGTCCCAGGCTTTTCAGCACATCGATGCGCGACCTCTTTTTGAAACATACCCACCACCTCAACTACCTGATCGCGGTTATCTAATATTTTGAACAAAATTTGAGAAGAAATGTTGTACGGGAAATTACCTATGACAGCCATTTTGCCTGGAAATATCTCTTTAAAGTCCATTTGCAGAAAATCCGCATTGATGAGCCGATTACCCAAATCTGGATATCTCTTTTTTAGATAATCGAAAGATTCCGTGTCAATATCTACTAAAAAGGTTTCAAGGTTTTTATTGCTTAAAAGAAAATCGGAAAGGATGCCCATTCCCGGGCCAACCTCAAGCACTTGATGGTATTTTTCACCAGACTGGAGACTATTAACAATCTTCTCAGCGATATTTTTATCCGTCAAAAAGTGTTGTCCGAGATGCTTTTTTGCTTTAACTAAACTCATTATAGGCTTATTTGGCGCAATTTACAGAAAAATACTCATCTGTTATTCCAAGAGCTCCATACCCGAGACTAAAATGAAGCTCAATCACACAAATAATTGTATTATGAGATTAAAGTCTTTATTTTGCACTAATTATTGTTTACCTTAATAAAAAGGCTAAATCAATGAAAGATTTTCAGCAGGAATGAGCGATAAAATTAAAATTGGAATATCAATTGGCGATGTAAATGGCATCGGTTTAGAGGTAATTATCAAAACTCTGTTAGATACCCGAATTATGAATTATTGTACTCCCATTGTGTATGGGCATACAAAAGTTGCATCCTTCCATCGCAAGACAATGGATGTTAATGAATTTCAATTCCATGTAATTAATGATGCCAGTCAGGCACATGAAAATCGCCCCAACATGATTAACTGCTGGGAAGAAGATGTTAAAATTGAATTAGGCCAAGCAACAGAAACAGGTGGAAAATATGCCTTTATTTCACTCGAAAGAGCTTTAGATGATTTGATTGCTGGCAAAACTGAAGCTCTAATTACCGCTCCAATTAACAAACATAATATTCAAAGTGAAAGCTTTCAATTTGCAGGTCATACCGAATATATCCAGTCGAAGGTAAATGCAGACGACTCTCTTATGTTTTTGGTTAGTGAAGATATACGTGTTGGAGTATTAACAGGGCATATTCCTGTGAGCGAGGTTCCAGAAAAAATTACAAAAGAAAAAATTCTTTCTAAATTAAATCTGATGAACCAGAGTCTTAAAAAAGACTTCTGGATTCAAAAGCCAAAAATTGCCGTTTTGGGATTAAATCCACATGCTGGCGACAATGGATTAATTGGCAATGAAGAGCTGGAAACTATTATTCCAGCAATAAATGAAGCCAATGCAAAAGGGATTTTCGCTTTTGGACCCTATGCAGCCGATGGTTTTTTTGCAGCACATACTTATACCAAATTTGATGCAGTACTGGCCATGTACCATGATCAGGGCCTTATTCCATTCAAACAACTTGCTTTCGAAAATGGAGT
>JBIHZP010000087.1:0-5424 GCA_044231315.1 Daejeonella sp.
CTGAAATAATGTCTTACAGTATCCAAGAATTCAGAGGAGCGTCGCCTTGATACCACATGCTCAGAATTGTCTGATAATTTAACAATCAAGCCATTTTTGTTGGTATAATCACTCAGGTGCTTCAAATTAATTATGGTTGATTTATGAATCCTGCTGAACCCGGATTTCTCAAGAAGTTCTTGATACTCCTTCAAGTGTCTTGATACCATGATGCTTTCCCTATTTTCTAGGTGAAAAACAGAATAATTGCTATCTGCCAAAACATAAACAATCTGATTTACATTTAGGATATGGAATCCATTTGAGTTTGGCAGATTGATTTTATTTATTTTTGAAAGATCACCTAAGTTTTCTTCAAGATTTTGCAATTGGGTATTCTTATTTTCATTGATTGTGAGGTTGTTGAAAGCTAGTTTTCTTAAATAAATGGCCTTATCAACTGATTGCTTTAATTCCTCAATATCGATAGGTTTTAAAATATAATCAATGGCATTTGCTTTCATAGCCTTTAAGCTGTATTGATCATAAGCTGTTGTAAAAATAACGGATGAATTTGCCTTTTGAAGATCGGGTAGTAAGGTGAAACCATCCTCAATTGGCATGGCAATATCTAGGAAAACCAAATCAATTTTGGTAGTTAAAAGCATTTTTTTTGCTTCTGCAACTGATTTGGCGATGCCTTTAATCTTAACATTTGGGCAATGTGCTTCCAATAGGAAGAACAAAGATTTGCGAGAATATTCTTCATCGTCAACTATAAGCGCATCTATTGTCATATTTCATGAATTACGTACACTACCTAAAGTATTTGTAATAAACTCAATAATACAATAAAAATTAGTAAACGGTATACTTTTTTGAGTATTAGTACTCAATTATTTGTTGTTCGGTCATTTCTGGCAGCTCTCTGAACTCATATTGCTGGGTTCTTAACTGAGGTTCAAAGCCCGCTTCTTTAATCGAATCCTGTATTCCTTGCGAAGTAAAACGATGTGGAGCCCCTGCCGCAGATACCACATTCTCCTCAATCATTATGGAACCAAAGTCATTTGCGCCTGCATGCAAGCATATCTGCGCAACTTGTTTACCCACTGTTAACCATGAGGCTTGAATGTTCTTTACATTAGGAAGCATGATCCGGCTCAAAGCAATCATTCTGATATATTCGTCCGCACTAACCTGATTGGTAATGCCTCTAACTTTCTTTAAAAGCGTTCCATCATCCTGAAAAGGCCATGGAATAAATGCTATAAATCCTTTAGCGTTTGCTGGTTTCTCTGCCTGGACTTCACGCAACCATACTAAATGCTCAAAACGTTCTTCCAATGTTTCTATATGTCCGAACATCATCGTTGCCGAGGTGGTTAAGCCCAATTGATGGGCTGCACGCATCACATCCAACCATTCTTGACCTCCACATTTGCCTTTTGAAATTAATCTTCTTACTCTGTCATTCAGTATTTCAGCACCTGCTCCGGGAAGAGAATCTAAACCTGCCTCCATTAATGATTTTAGAACTTCTGTATGGCTTAGGCCTTCGAGTTTGGCAATGTGGGCAATTTCTGGCGGACCTAAAGAGTGTAATTTGAGGCTAGGATATAATTCTTTAAGTTGTTTAAATAAATCGACATAGAATTGTAAACCAAGGTCTGGATGATGGCCTCCCTGTAATAATAATTGATCGCCACCAAAACGGAAAGTCTCCTCAATTTTAACTTTATAGGTTTCAATATCAGTGATATAGCTCTCATCGTGCCCGGGTCTTCTGAAGAAATTACAGAATTTGCAGTTTGCAATACAAACATTGGTTGTATTTACGTTCCGGTCGATAATCCAGGTGACTTTGTTATGTGGGACTTGCTTTTTTCGAAGCTCATTTGCCGTGTACATCAAATCGGATGTATTTGCATTTTTAAAAAGAAACAATCCCTCTTCAGCAGAGAGGAATTCAAAATTTAGCGCCCGAATTAGCAGTTCAGAAGTATTCATAGGCAAATATAAGATAGATTTTATAAAGGTATGAAATAGTCAATAGGCAAATGATAGAATATGACAATCAGTAAATTATTTTAATTTGGATCTATGGTAATTGCTCATAATTGGACATGATAATCATCCAAAATCTCTAAAAATTCCGTAAATTTGCACTTCTAATTTGTATCCAATTTATGGTTTCTTTCGAACGTTTTACGCTTTCAAATGGTCTTAAAGTACTGGTTCATGAAGATCCTACTACTCCCATGGCGGTTGTTAATATTTTGTATGATGTTGGTGCACGCGACGAGCATCCGGATCAAACCGGCTTTGCGCACTTATTTGAGCATTTAATGTTTGGTGGCTCAGTCAATATCCCTTCTTATGATGAGCCTTTACAGCGTGTAGGGGGCGAGAATAATGCCTTTACAAGTAATGATATTACTAATTACTATATCACGCTTCCTTCGGTAAACCTAGAAACTGCTTTTTGGTTGGAAAGTGATAGGATGTTGAGCCTTGCATTTTCTGAAAAAAGTCTGGAAGTGCAAAGAAATGTTGTTTGCGAAGAGTTTAAACAGCGTTACCTCAATCAGCCTTATGGAGATGTTTGGCTTAAATTGAGGCCTATGGCTTATAAGGAACATCCTTATCAATGGGCCACCATTGGGAAGTCGCTAGACCATATAGAAAATGCCAATATTGACGATGTTAAAGCTTTTTTTAGTCGCCATTATAATCCTTCCAACGCCATTATGGTTGTGGGTGGTGATGTAAAAGTGGAAGAGGTAAAGCGTTTAGCAGAGAAATGGTTCGGGAATATTCCATCTGGAGAGAAATTGCCAAGATTACTACCAATTGAAGACGATCAAAGGGAGGAGCGCAAGGAAACGGTTCATGCAAATGTACCTTTAAATGCGATATATAAGGTTTTTCATATGCCAGCACGAACTGAATCTGGTTATTATGCTGCCGATTTGGTTTCGGATATTTTATCTAGAGGAAACTCTTCAAGATTATTCCGTAACTTATTGAAAGACAAGAAATTATTTAGTGAAATAAATGCCTATTTAACCGGCAGTCTGGATGCAGGTTTGTTTGTAGTTGAGGGTAAACCTTTACCCGGCGTTTCAATGGAGCATGCAGAGGCCGCAATTTGGGAAGAATTAAACCGGATTAGTACCGAGTTGGTTCCAGATGCTGAACTTACCAAAGTTAAAAACAAAATGGAATCCACCATGATATTCTCTGAAATGAGCTTATTAGACAAGGCCATGAATCTTGCTTATTTTGAATTACTGGGGGATGCAAATGAACTGAATGTGGAAACACAAAAGTATCTGAATGTTAGTGCTGAAGATATACGAGATCAGGCAAAACATATCTTCCGCAAAGAAAATTCATCAACTTTATACTATTTAGCGAATTAAAATGATAGAAAGAGCACTTGCACCGGCATTTCGGGAGGTTGAGAACATAGATTTAATTAGAGCAAAGCCTCTTGTTTTATCAAACGGCTTGAAAGTATTCAGTATTGATGGGGGGGATCAGGACCTTGTTCGTATTGAATTTATCTTTTCAAATATAAATTACGATCCCAAAAAGCCCTTACAAACATTCGCTACCAACACGATGCTGAATGATGGGACTTCAGAGCTAAGTTCAACTGAAATAGCCGATAAAATTGATTATTATGGTGCATTTCTTCAAACAGAATATGCCAATGACCACTCTACGGTAACACTTTTTACCCTAAATAAGCATTTGGCAAATACCTTGCCTATCGTGAAAGCAATTATTTCCGATTCTAAATTCCCAGAGGTTGAATTGGATACTTTGATACGAAATCAGAAACAAAAGTTGAGTGTTAGCCTCGAAAAGAATGATTTTTTGAGTCGTAAAACATTTAGTAAGATCTTGTTTGGAGATACACTTTATGGCTATGATATTTCGGCTAGCGATTATGATCAATTGGATAGGGAGCAATTATTGGGCTATTTCAAACAGGCTTATCAAGCCCGAAATTGTACCGTAATAGTCTCAGGAAAGGTAAAAGAAAATACAATATCGCTAATCGACAAATATTTTGGTAAAGATTGGGATGGGGTATTAGATGTACAAGAAAATAAGTTCGGTTTTGAACAGGGAGCAGGTGCCATGCATTATCTTGAACGGGAAGATGCTTTGCAATCGGCTATTCGTATCGGACAGATTTCAATTAATAGAACGCATGCTGATTTCCCTGCCTTACAGGTTGTAAATACTATTTTTGGGGGGTATTTTGGTTCCAGACTGATGGCTAATATCCGAGAGGATAAAGGTTTTACTTATGGTATTGGATCTGCATTGGTATCTCTAAAAAATACAGGTTATTTCTTTATCGCCTCTGAAGTTGGAGCCGATGTTTGTAGTGCCGCTTTAACTGAAATTGAAAAGGAAATTACGATTTTAAAAGAACAGCCTGTGACTGAAGGTGAATTGTCATTGGTGAGAAATTATATGCTTGGTTCCATGCTGGGAAGCCTAGAAAATTCACTTTCACATGCTGATAAATTTAAAAATGTTTACTTCTCTGGTCTCGATTACGATTATTATTCAAGATATATTCATGTTGTAAGAAATATTTCTGCCGAAGATGTTCAGGCAATAGCGAATAAATACTTAAATTTTAATTCCTTCGAAAAGGTAATTGTAGGTAAGAAATAATTCAAATTATTTGATTTGATTGCTTTTATTAAGGCTTTCGAATCAGATGTTTTGTAAATGGTTTCCTAAGGCAATTTCGCATTTTGATTATTTTTTCTATCTTTGTCTGGCAAATAATAACCCTCAATTATTTGCTATGCACTTAGATCCAGAAAAATTCGTTTCAGAAGGACTTACCTACGACGACGTACTATTAATTCCAGCTTATTCAGAAGTTTTACCACGTGATGTAGATACCAGCACGTATTTTACGCGTAAAATAAAATTGAACGTTCCAATTGTTTCGGCAGCGATGGACACCGTTACGGAGTCTGGTCTTGCCATTGCCATTGCGCAGGCTGGTGGAATTGGAATGCTCCATAAAAATATGAGTATCGCTCAACAAGCGGATGAAGTGCGTAAGGTCAAGCGTTCAGAAAGTGGGATTATTCAAGATCCGGTTACGCTCAATGAAGACGCATTGGTTTCGGATGCCTTTTTAATCATGAAGGATTACAAGATTGGTGGGATTCCCGTAATTTCTGCGGATCGGAAATTAGTTGGAATTATTACCAACCGTGACCTTCGCTTTCAAAAAGACATGACGCGTCCTGTTCGGGATGTGATGACCAAGGAAAACTTAATTACCGCTCCAGCAGGTACAACACTGAAACAGGCAGAAGAAATTCTTCAGGATTATAAAATCGAAAAGCTTCCTGTTGTTGATAATAATGGGTTTTTAACCGGATTAATCACGTTCAAAGA
>JBIHZP010000088.1:0-5399 GCA_044231315.1 Daejeonella sp.
TATCACTGCCCAGGTTCCAGGTTGAAAGTAAAATGATACGACCCGTTTTACGATCCACTACAGGGGCTGGGTTTCCACAAGTGTTGTCGGCATCATTCCATACAATCATCATATCCGACCAATTTAAACCATTATCTAATGATCTTTTAAGCACTAAATCTATATCTCCTTTATCACTCGCACCGTTTTTTCTTGCTTCAGCGAATGCCAATAAAGTGCCATTATTAGTGCTTACTATTGCTGGAATCCGGAAAGATTTATAGCCATTTTCTCCACTTTTGTAAATGAAGTTTAGGTCTTTTGCTTGGATGCATAGGGGGAGCATACTGATGAAGAGGAGGACTTGGGGAATTATTTTTTTCATTTAGAATCTCTTAATATTAATATAAAGAAGGAGGGACTTGTAGAGATTTCTTTTAGATGAATTTTCTTCCTTCCATAAAGGTTTTATTAACTATCTCCAATATAAATAAATATTCTTGTTAATAAAACTAGGGGGCTTTTTGAGTGCCAATAAAAAAGCCGCTTCCTTATCAGAAGCGGCTATATTTTAAGATCCTTGGAAGATTAATTAACAATCATACTTCTTTCCATACCACTTCCAGATCTGTTATACATACCCGGACCCATCATTTGCTGTGGCTGCTGCTGTTTGCCAATAAATTTTTGAAGTCTCATCGTAAAGCTTAGCATCACATACCTTGATAAACGATTGCTTTGGCTATCGGTAATAACGTTTCCTGTTACAGAACGTGAAACGCTAGTATTTTCATCTAGCAAGTCGAAACCTTGTAAGCGAAGTGATGCGCGCTTATCCTTGAAAAATTGCTTCTCAAGGTAGGTATTGATTATGAAGGGGTTAACTGCTAAAGAACTGCTGTAACCATTATTGTAGGATTTGCTTAAATCAGACCCAATAAGCCATGTTTTAAGAAAGTAAATTCTAGTATTAAAGTTTAAAGAATAGGTTGATACTTCGGTATTATTATTTGTGATTGCATCATTGGTATTGCTATTAAAACTATATCTCACACCTGGGTTAAACTCTAAATTTTTGTTTGGATTGATTTGCATATTCAACCCTTGAGAGAAAATCCAGTTCTTACCTGTATTCTTTTTGTTATCAGTGTAGGAAATGTTGTTGATATAATTTGCAGATCCATTAAATGAGAACACGTATTTTTTCTCTTGGAAAGGTTTAGAATAACTATAATAGGCAGTTGAAGTAAAGAATCCATCTGTATTTAAATATCTTGATTCTTGTACTAAACCTACAATAGGATCCATTTTACGGACAATGTTGGAAACGATTTTGTTTTCGGTTAGGTTTCCGGATAAGTTAATGAATAACACGTCGCCCGAATTAAAATTAAAATTATTGTATCTAAAACTTAGGGCATGGGAAAATTCAGCGGCCAAGTTTGGATTACCATAAACTGGATATTGTGGATTAGAGATATCCGGTGTTGGTTGTAACTGAATGTAGGTTGGCTCATTTGCTCTACCAAAATAATTTACGTTAAAGGCTTTAGTCCTTGAGAAATTATAAGAGTATCGTGCGGAAGGGACAAAGTTAAATCCAGTATTTCGGTTTGGTGTTTTAACGCCCATTACCAATGAGCTTCCTTCTAAAACATTGGGTTGTGCACTTAAACCAAAGGAATAATTAAACTTCTTTTGATTGACACGATAATTTATCCCGAAACGATTAGTGCTAAACGAGTAATTAAATTCATTACTTAATATGGTATTGAAAGATGATACACCTGCAGAACTTATATCGTAAGTATCACGGTCTGTTTTATAGTTTGTTGTACTATGATTGTAGTTAAATTCTAAATTGCTTGTAGCACTCAGAGGCTCATTATAGGATAGATTGGCATTGAAATTAGAATTTCTATTATTATCATATAGTTCCTGATTTCTGTAAACCGGATTACTTCCTCCGGAAGCGATATAATTGATATAATCCGTCAATTGATCATCTTCTTGTTTTGTCCTTGAATTATTTGCAGACACTAATAAAGATATATTCCGACCTTTTTTCTGAAGGCGATGATTGAACAAGATATTAGCACCGAAATTTGGATTTTTAGAAACAGTATTGTTTTTAGATATACCATCAGAGGTTAGAATGTCATTCTCGCGTTGTATATAATTGGTGTTTCCAAAATCTGTTGTTCCACCATAACTAAATGAGGGAGTAAATTTAATGAAGTTTATAGTATCTGGTTTGTATTCAAGGTTCCAGCTGAATCGATGATTATCATTAATTCTATTGTTTGCTGAATTCTGATCGGTTGAAATAAGCGAATTTAGGAAATTGTTTTGTTGAAGCTGGTTGCTAAAAACATCATTATCACGGTTAGAATAACTGTAATTACCGTAAGAACTAAGTTTTTTCCCATAATCTTTGCGGTAATTTAAGCCAATGGATCCAACATTTGTTAAACCATCGCTACCACCACCTTGGAAACTGCCACCGCCACCACCTGTGAAACGCATTCCACCACCACCACTGCCACCAACGGATTGAACACGTGCGCCACCGCCGCCGCCACCAAATCCACCACCACCAAAACTGAAAACAGAGCTATTGGTATTGTTGAGGTTACCGATTACTGAAAATTGCTCAGTATCATTATAAGTATTCGCCGTTATTGAACCTTGGTATCGGTCTTTATCACCACCACCAATAGTCCCATTAGCGAAATAGCCCTTATTTTTATCCGCTCTAATTGTAAAATTTAAGATTTTTTCAGGATCACCATTTCTAATTCCAGTTAGGTTTGCTTGATCGCCATAATCATCAATAATTTGTGCCGACTCAAGTATGGATGCAGGTAATTGTTGGGTCGCAGTTTTTACATCACCACCAAAAAAATCTTTCCCATTAACCCTAACTCTAGTTATTGCCTTACCCTGTGCAGTAACATTTCCGTCTTTATCGACTTCAACTCCTGGTAGTTTTCTTAGTAAGT
The DNA here is from genome assembly GCA_044231315.1 of Daejeonella sp. Lineage (GTDB taxonomy): Bacteria > Bacteroidota > Bacteroidia > Sphingobacteriales > Sphingobacteriaceae > Daejeonella. The sequence continues at coordinate 2,982 of JBIHZP010000088.1, forward strand.
CTTCCGCTAGCGCATTTTCGCGTAAAGCATAATCGGATGCTTTATACGAAATGGTATCTTCTTTGATAGTTATAGAACCAGTACCAGAAATAATGACCTCGCCAAGCATCCTATTTTCAGACTTTAAAACAATGGGGTCAAGTATTAAGGCTGTTTCTCCATCATTGTACAAAAAACGTTTATTTAAGGCTTTATAGCCCAAGCTAGAAACTGTGATTAGGAAAGTGGAAGATTTAACATTCTTGAAAGCGAATTTACCGTCAATATCTGTACGTGTAAAAATGGTATCTTTTCCAGCAATAAACTTTACGGTAGCTGCAATTACGCTTGTTCCGGTAGTATCTTTTACTACCCCACTAACATCGCGACTTGTTTGTGCCATAGCACTGTAACTGATCAATAAACCGATCATTAAGGGTAATATTTTTTTCATATTTATGGATATTTTTTTCATAATTGGTTATTGCTCCGAATGCCTATTTTCTGCATTTGGATAAGGTAATTTTTAATTTTGTTTTGCAGCGAGTTCGCTTTTTATAAAAAATTCTGTACTATTTGTAGTATTTGTGCTTGGGTAATTTCTTCTTGGCATTCCTCCATACATTCCATTGTAATTACGGCCAGAGCGTCGGTTGAATCGATCTCCATAAGCGCCACCATACATATCTTCGTAATCATTTCTATCTCTTTGCTGAATACTTGCCGATCCTTGAAATCCATTGATGCGAATGCGATAGGTAATGAGCTCAGTACTTCCAGATTCAATTCCAAGTAAGCGTAAGGGAATGGCTATCTCCTGTATCATATCATTTTTTTCATCAAATGCCATGGCAGCTTTTATGCCGTAGGTATTGTACAAAGAGATTCCCCCATCTACCAACTCCTTAAACCCTTCCACTTTTATTTCTTTGATCTTTGAAATAATCCGTCTTTGTATTTCCTTAGCTTCAGGCTGCTCTGTTTCTACTTGCTTTTTACCCGGTGTGCGGTCTAGAACTGGAAAAGTTACTGTAGGAGCTACTTTTTTAGAATTCTCAAAATTTACAGTAAAACTGATGCCGCGAGCCAATATTTTCGCTAAATTCTCTTCCGAGCTATTTTTTAATGCGAAGTAAATGTTTTCATGATCATTTGAAATGCTGTAAAAAAGTTTAGTATCCTCATTGTATAAGTCAAGGCTATCTTTCCAATCTGAAAGCAGACCATTCACCTCCATCGATTTTTCAGCCCACCTAGTTTTAATCATTTCAGCCTTCTTCTGCGACCATGCTTTTGATGGGATGGCAAAAAATGTACTCATGACAAGAATAAAAAGAAGCTTGATTTTTATCTTCATAATGGATTTAGACTGTATCGCTAGACAAGGTTTAAATAGCTTTTTGTAAGCATTTCGTTACAACAGAAAATGTAAATTTTGGGGCAAGAAAATTGATTCTTTTGCAATTGGTTTTCGTTCAATTCGCAAATATACCTTAGCATTTACTTTTTTTAATGAAATTCAGGTAAGATTCATGTTATAAAGGAAGAATAATTTATGAACTCCTCTCTTCCCAAATTAAAGTGAGGTTTACAATCGTTCGGACCGCTTTTTCCATGTCTTGGACAGATACCCATTCTTGTTTACTGTGAAATGCATGTTCCCCAGCAAAGATATTTGGACATGGTAAACCCATGAATGATAGTCTTGAGCCATCTGTACCCCCTCTAATTCTTTGAAGTTTTGCCGTCAATCCGGCTCGTTCAATAGCTTCTATTGCCAGTTGAGTTAAATTGGGATGTTGATCAAGGATCATTTTCATATTACGGTATTGTTCTTCCACAATAAATTCATAGCTCGAATTAGGATAATCTTCCAGTACCTGTTTCACTATTTGCTCAAGAAAATGTTCGTGTTCTTTCAGGAGTTCCGTGTTAAAATCACGTATAATAAATTCTATATTAGCCTGTTCCACTCCTCCATTAATGGATACAGGATGTATAAAACCTGCTAAATCGGAGGTGCTTTCTGGCGATAATTTATCTTTTGGTAATTGCGAAATAATGTTTGATGCAATCTTAATTGCGCTTTCCATTTTGTTTTTTGCAAAGCCAGGATGTGCACTTATGCCATGTATAATTACCTTGACCCCGTCGGCCGAAAAAGTTTCATTTTCAATGGTGCCAAGATTTTCTCCGTCGATGGTATAGGCAAAATCTGCTCCTAACTTTTTGATGTCTACATAATCTACTCCCCGCCCTATTTCTTCATCTGGAGTGAACAAAATCTTTATTTCTCCGTGTTTGAGCTCCGTATGATCCATTAAAAACTGAGCTGCTTCCATAATTTCGGCAAGTCCTGCCTTATTATCGGCACCCAATAAGGTTAATCCGCTAGCCGTAATCAGGTCATTGCCAATTTGATTTTTTAAATCGGAATGG
>JBIHZP010000089.1:0-5369 GCA_044231315.1 Daejeonella sp.
AATATATTCCCTTCACGTGTTCCTTATCCTACTTATTTGCAATCTTTAAATTCCACTAATTTGAAGTCGGCAGTAACCTCAATGGGAGGCGATGCAAGTACAATCAAAGTTTGGTGGGAAAAATAGTAAATTCATCATTTAAAAATCATATAATGAAAAGAATAGTTGTATTTGGTTTTTTGTTTCTGGCCTTTACTGTAAATGCACAGAATTTAGCATCCAAACTTGATGCTAAAACAATACAATTACCTAATGGCTGGTCCTTGTCGCCTGCAGGAAGGTCTTTAGAACTTGGCGACCTTCCATTGAATATTGCCGTTTCCCGATCAGAGAAGTGGATGGCAGTCAGTAATAACGGGCAAAGTACCCAGACAATACAATTAATTGATCCAAAATCTGAAACGGTATTAGACAAGGTCGAAATACCCAAGTCTTTTTACGGGTTGAAATTCAGTGGAGATGATAAATTTTTATACGCCTCCGGTGGAAATGATAACTGGATCCTTAAATATGAAATAGTCAATTCGAAATTGCAAGTCAGGGATACCATTAAACTTGGTAAGCCATGGCCTGAGAAAATCTCACCGGTTGGAATCGAAATTGATGATAAGGCAAACATACTATATGTTGTAACCAAAGAAAACAATACGCTTTACCTGGTTGATCTAAGAGATAATAAAATATTGCATAAAGAGAATATTGGCTTCGAAGGATATACCTGCGTACTATCACCTGATGGGAATATGCTTTATATTTCTTTGTGGGGAGGTAAAAAGGTGGCGTTTTTTGACACCAAACTTCGTAAAATTACCAGCCAAATTGATGTGTCATTTAACCCGAATGAACTGATTTTAACCCGGGATGGCAAAACATTATACGTTGCTAATTCCCAAGATAACAGTGTGTCTGTAATTGATGTAAATACTCAAAAAGTTACAGAAGTGCTGGATGCGGCAATTTATCCAAATTCACCAATCGGCTCAACAACTAACGGATTGGCGCTTTCAAGTGATGAAAAAACTCTTTACATAGCAAATGCCGACAATAACTGTCTGGCCATATTTAATGTAGGTCTGAAGGGTAAAAGTGTTTCTAAAGGCTTTATTCCTGTGGGTTGGTACCCCACCAATGTTCGGGTAATCAAGAACAAGATCTTTGTAAGTAATGGGAAGGGATTTTCCTCTTTTGCAAATCCACTTGGTCCGCAGCCTGTCCGTGCAGATGTAAAATCTGAATCTCATAAGGGTGAATTGCCTCAAGCTAATAACCGACTGCAATACATTGGTAGTCTGATGAAAGGAACCATGAGCATTATCGATGTGCCTTCTGCTACTGATCTGGAAGTTTACTCAAAAAGTGTTTATAAAAATACACCTTATAAAAAGGATAAGGAGCTGGTCACTGATGGGGAAATGGGAAATCCAATCCCAAAGAAAGTAGGTGATCCTTCACCCATTAAATATGTATTTTATGTAATCAAAGAGAATCGTACCTACGATCAGGTTTTTGGAGATATTAAAGAAGGAAATGGCGATTCAACGCTCACCCTTTTTGGCGAGAAATATACTCCAAATCAACATAAACTAGCAAGAGAGTATGTGCTGCTGGATAACTTTTATGTAGATGCTGAGGTTAGTGCGGATGGCCATAATTGGTCTATGGGAGCTTATGCGACTGATTTTCTTGAAAAAACCTGGCCGACTTCCTACGGTCGCCGGGGTGGACAAAACGATGGTTTAGGTCGCCGTACTGTTGCTAATAATAAGGATGGATTTATTTGGGATATGTGTAAAAGGCATGGGGTAACTTTTAGAACCTATGGCGTTTTTGCCGATCAGTCAAAAGGCAATATTCCGGTTCTGGATGCTGATCATGTTTGCTCAACGTTCACGGGTTATTATGACCAGACTGTCAAGGATATTGATCGTTTTGAACAGTGGAAAACTGATTTCGATGAACTTTTAGCTAAAAATGCAGTGCCTCAATTGAGTACGATTCGTTTAGGTGCAGATCATACCCAAGGTTTGGGCGTAGGTAAGCCAACACCTTATGCTTGTGTGGCAGATAACGATCTGGCTGTTGGAAAATTAATTGAACACATCAGCAATAGTTCAATATGGGCTCAGTCGGCCATTTTTATATTGGAAGATGATGCTCAAAACGGTCCTGACCATGTGGATGCTCATCGTTCTATAGCTTTGGTAATTAGTCCTTATGCCAAACGAAAATACCTTGATAATACCATGTACTCAACGTCAGGGATGCTAAGAACAATGGAGTTGATTTTAGGATTGCCTCCTATGACTCAGTATGATGCTGCAGCAATGCCGATGTTCAGGAGTTTTACAAATATCCCCGACACTACACCTTTTAAAGCTCTTCCTTCATCCATTGACTTAAATGAAACTAATAAAATTGTTTCCAAATGGTCGAAAATATCGGACGGTTTTAACTTCGCTGAGGTTGATAAAAACGACGATCGATTATTCAATGAAGTACTTTGGAAAGGCTTGAAAGGTGATGATTCAGAAATGCCTGCCCCAAGAAGAAGTGCATTTTTAAAGCTTGAGCAGAAAAAGATGGATGATTAATTTTTAATCATGATTCGATTCTTTTTTATGGAAAAAGCTCCAAACATTTCGTTTGGAGCTTTTTGTTATTGATTGATTTTTTAAAAAATCTGTACCTCTCAATTATTCAATGTTCTGTTTCTGCCAGAAAAATTTTAGAGTAAAGCAGAATCATAAACTACTACCTTTTCCCAAAGATGACTGTAGTTCTTTGCAAATTCTTGGTGAATAGCATGCGTTTGATATACTGCCTGTCCTTCAACATTATCAAAGTACAAAAGCTCTGAAACTCCCCAGCTGCTGTCTATCACACTTCTATTTTCTGTGTTCGCAACAATTCCGATATGTATTTCACGAACAGTTTCAATGTTCTTTAACGTTTTGATTCCCTTGATCAGTTCCTGTCGGTCTTCTTCAGATCCAGTTCTCTTAAGCCAGAAATAAACCTGATGGGCAATGCCATATTTTTTGGTTGTTGGAGATATTGTCATGGCGGTTGCGGCTGTGCCGGCAGTAAGTGCAGCGGAAGTACTTAAGAATTTTCTTCTGTTTGATTGGTTCATGGTAAATAGCTTTCAATAAAGCTTAAGGGGATAATGTTTTGATGGTCTTTGTGAATATCAGCGGTAAAAATTCGATTTTACCGCTGTTCTATTTATTTTTTTATTGCGCTGGTATCCATTTCCCAATCATCTGTTCTGAATAAATTCACAGGTAATCCTTCTTTATTGAATAAATTCGGAACCGCCGTATTGTTGAATGCAAAACGAACGGCTACAGGGATTTTTATTGTTTTATTGGATACAACTACGCTGTTTCCTTCAATTTTTGCCTGCGCCGGGACAAATATTTTATCCTCACCTGCAATTTCAAAACTGCTGATCTTATCCCCTTTTACCATTAAACCATTACCGGCATTAGAAAATTGAATTTTTAGTTTATCCTTCTCAATAGTATGATTCATATAAACCGGACTTTGACAGGCAATGTCCGAATATCCATAAGTGCTGTTCAAGGCCAAATCTGATAAGCGTTTAGCAACGGCAACTTTTAATGTCGGATGAATATTGGTGGAGTCAGGCACAAGGTCTGAAATTACTACCATACCTGTATTTGTATGACGCGCAGATCTGGTTTGTGCTTCTCTTAAAAGAGCTCCAATATTTTTAAAACCATAGGAGAAGGGGGCGATCTGAACAAAATAGAATGGAAAATTTTTATTCCATTGCTGACGCCATGCATCAATCATGCCTGTAAATAACTTCTCATACGCATAATATGTCCATGCATTGCTTTCACCCTGATACCAGATCGCTCCAGCTATGGAGTAGTTTGTAAGTGGGTAGACCATGGCATTATAGGCCAGGGCTGTTTTATGGGGCCAGCCTTGTGAAGCACTTAATTGATCAGCACCTTTTTTAATGATTTTATCATTTTCGATCACATATTCTGGCGTCCATGTTTCGGCTGGGGTACCTCCCCAATTTGAATTGATCAGGCCAATTGGAGTATTCATTTTTTGATTTAAATTCTTGCCGAAAAAATAACCAATCGCACTAAATTTGATCATTTCTTCAGGTGAACAAACAACCCATTTCCCATCAACATCCTCTTGTGGAAAGGCTGAAGTTGATTTAGACACATAAAATAAACGAATCTTATTATTAGTAGCATTCGGTGCTTCATCTTTGCTTTCCTGTAAGTTTTGTGTGCCCGACCATTCCATATTACTTTGCCCGCCACATACCCAAACCTCACCAATTAATACATCCTCCAGTATAATCGTATTATTTCCCTGTAGTGTGATCGAATAGGATCCACCGGCCACTGGAGTTTTAATTTCTGTTATCCATTTAGCATCACCTGTAGCCTGGGTTTGATAGGTTGTATTATCCCATCCTACCTTAATACTTATTTTCTCGCCAGGGGATGCCCAGCCCCATAACTTAACTGTTGAATTTTGCTGTAAAACCATGTGTGATCCAAGGATATTTGGAAGTCGCACATTTGCCGTTCCTGACAGGGTAATGAAGCAAATCAGCATCAGCAATAAAAATTGTTTTTTCATAAATAACCTTAAGTATTGGTGATTCAAATTACAGAATTTCCCTTTAGAAGTATTGTTGAATTAATTTAAATATAATTCTTTTTCGCAGATTTTTATTTTATTGATTCGTAATTCAACTCAAGTCTAAACTATCAAAAAAACCTTGTTGCGCATCTGGAATTTAATTTGAATACCTAAATTAACGTGTTATTTTGGCTGATAGATTTTTTGTGAATTCTTTAAAATTTCTGCTTTATCTAGCGTCATTATTTTAGTTTTCTGCGACTGGTAAAGGGCTCTCTGATCTGCAAAATGTTTAGAATTTGGATCTGAGCTTGCCCCAAATGTGTTGATAGTTTCAATCAAGGGTAAACCTCCTCCTTTGGGGAATTTCACAAAGCCAATATAGGCGTCTCCACTAGTCATACTTCGCTTGCCATCGGCAAAAGGCTTGGTCATAACTGCCGCTAATACATCCGGCATACCACCTTGTGGCCAATTTTCCTCGCCTCTTTGTAACCGTTGTAAATCTCCTAGGTTTACATCAAGCGTCCCAAAATTTTGCATTAAATGTTTGTGAATAAACTCAAATACTTCCACTGCTCCTTCATTGTTAAGCGTATCCTGTGGCCGATTTTTCATCGTGTTTGAAATTTGATAGTAGGCTAAATTATAAATTAAAGCACCCTTGCTTTCCGGATTGGTATTGTGATCCCAAGCCTTTAATTCTTTAATCAAGGGCTCTAATTTTG
>JBIHZP010000090.1:0-5342 GCA_044231315.1 Daejeonella sp.
AATCAAAATTCAATCTTAAAACTTTCTTTTATTGGATTCAGAAGGGTTTTTTTAAATTTAAATACAGTTATGGCTTCACTGTCCATTTAAATTATAGGATATTAATATTTGCAAAATCAGGATGAATGTATTCTCTTGCCCTGAAATAAGTTTTCAGAAATTAAAGCCAACAATCTGGAGTGATTTTTATAGAAAACTGATTTCAACAAAGAAGAAGACCTCTGCCAATCCAAAGATTTTTTTTAAAAATTTAAAAACCTCTTCTTAACATTTCAGCGAATTCATTTGGCAAGGGACTATCCTCAATGGCTCTTGCTGCTTTTTCAACATCGTATTCAAACCGTACAAACTCAACATCAATAGCGTTTTTGTCCTGTTTGCTGAATTCAGGATTTAAAGTTAAAATCACATAGCCTCCCCTCGGATCGCCATCTTTTGGCTTTCCTACTGATCCAATATTAATGGCATGACGATAGTTTTGACCTTCTAAGTCGAGCATAGGCAATACCCTGTGATAAGGTTTATGCGTATGTCCAAAACATAAAATATCCGCATCCGCATCTTCCAAAATACGCATTAAACTCTTTTCTTCACGATCCTCAAAAAGGTATTCGTTTATTTTCCTCGGACTCCCATGAACGAGTAGCAAATTCATCTGCTCTTGGTTTAATTTGAACTCCAAACGAATATGCGAGGGAAGAGTCCTGAGATAGTTGCGCTCCTTTAACTGTACTGAATGATTGGTATAGGAAATTGAAATTTTTCCCATATCCTTCTCGGGATCAGTTTTATAGGCACATCCACATTCATCACTCATCAAACCAATACCCTCATCGTAATTTCCAGCAATAGTGGGAATGCCTCTTCTTCTAATCTCATTGACCACCTCATTAGGCCAAACATTGTATCCTACAAGGTCGCCAAGGCAGTAAACAGCATCCACATCATGTTGCTCAATGCTGATTAAACAAGCCTCTAATGCCGGCAAATTGGCATGTATATCTGAGAATAAAGCAATTTTCATATTATGATTTTTTATAAAATTTATCTCTTAACCAAAAAGAAACGTTCACTAGTATGATTAAGGCGGGCACTTCTACTAGCGGACCAATAACTCCTGCAAATGCCTGGCCACTATTTATTCCATAAACACCAATTGCAACAGCAATAGCCAATTCAAAATTATTGCCTGAAGCTGTAAATGCGATGGAGGTATTGGTACTATAATCAGCTCCCATCTTCTTCCCAATCAAAAAGCTGATAAAAAACATTAATGTAAAATAAATAACAAGTGGTATGGCAATACGAACCACATCAAATGGTATCTCTACAATTAGCTGTCCCTTTAGGCTAAACATCAAAACAATAGTAAAAAGCAAAGCTAGTAAGGTAATCGGAGATACTTTGGGGATGAATTTCTCATTAAACCACTCCTCCCCTTTCCACTTAATCAAAAAATAGCGAGTGAGAAACCCTGCTAGGAATGGGATGCCTAAATAAATCCCTACACTGATAGCAATCTCAAGCATGGTAATTGGTACTATAGTTCCCGAAAACCCAAATAATGGAGGAAGTACAGTAATAAAAAAATAAGCATAAACGCTATAAAGAAGCACTTGAAAAATACTGTTTAATGCCACTAAACCAGCCGCATATTCACGATTACCCTCAGCAAGTTCATTCCACACAATGACCATGGCAATACACCTTGCTAAACCGATTAAGATTAAACCGACCATATACTCAGGGTAATCATGAAGAAAAATAATCGCGAGCAAAAACATTAAAATAGGGCCAATAACCCAATTTAAAAATAAGGATATGGAAAGCACTTTCGTGTTCTTAAATACCTCTCCAAGCCGATTATAACGCACTTTTGTAAATGGTGGGTACATCATTAGTATCAAGCCGATAGCTAATGGAATATTGGTTGTGCCCTGCGAAAAGGAATTGATCCAAGTGGAGGAGTCAGGTATAAAATAACCAATCGAGATTCCTAAAGCCATGGCTATGAAAATCCAAAGAGTTAAATATCGATCTAAGAAACTAAGCTTTTTTCTTTCTGCTACTGGTGCACAATTGCTAACTGACATAAATTTTATTTGTATCGCAATATTACGATTTAAATGTTAAATTTATATTAATTTTTCTGTGTTAAGGATATTTGCAATTCAAGCATTCATCAGGATTGCAACAAAGCAATTTTAATTGTGAAGCTATTTGCAAAATAGTAGATTGCTTAATCATGCCTAAGCGAAAAGACATCGAAATGTTATTTAATTAAACGAAACACTAAGCTAGGTTTATGGATTTTAAAAAAAACTCGAAAACCATTAATAATTCATAGATTTCAAATTTAATTCTACAATGAATCTTAAATTCAGAAAAAGCACTATTCTATTAGTCTTCCTCTTCCCTTTTCTGGGTTCTGCCCAAATCAAACTGGCTAAAATCTTTTCAAATAATATGGTTTTGCAACAGAATGAACCTATCCATTTTTGGGGCAAAGGTCTTCCCGGCGAATCAATTTCTATTGAGTTCGCTAATAAAAAGAAAACTCTTGAGGTAAATAGCGATTCTACTTGGATGGTCATCTTTAAAAGTCAGAAATTTAATAGCAAATCTCAATCTCTGATTATTGAAAGTTCAAAAGAAAAAATCGAGCTAAAAAACATCCTCATTGGAGATATATGGCTTTGCATCGGTCAGTCGAATATGGAATGGCCCATGTCAAAAGAAATGCATTATAAAACTGAAATCAAGGAAAGTAATCAGGCTAACATCCGTTTTTTTAACCCGACTTACGCTGGTAAAAACACCTACAACATCCCATTTTCAGACTCCATCATTAAAAAACTTAATCCGAAGGATTTTTACCAAGGTGAATGGGAGTCCTGCGATTCAAATACTTTTAAAACCATGAGCGCTGTGGCTTATTATTTTGGAAAAAGGGTAAGTAATGAAACTGGGATTCCTATCGGTTTGATAAACATTTCCATTGGCGGGGCTCCTCTTGAGACATTTATCAGTTTAAAAGCATTGAAAAATAGTGCTGCTTTTGCTGATAAAGTAACGGGCGACTGGCTTGAAAATAGTTCATTGCCTCTTTGGGCAAGAGAGCGTGGCAGACAAAATACCACTGGAAAAGAAAATATTCAGGCAGATGAAAATGGAAAGAATCATCCCTTTAAAACAGGATTTGCTTATCAATCGGGTATAGAGCCTATTTCAAACATGCCAATCAAGGGAGTTCTTTGCTACCAAGGGGAAAGTAATGCTCAAGAAATTGAACGGGTAAATGAATATACCGCACTTTCGGCACTCATGGTAAAAAACTACCGTGAGCTATGGAATAAACCCAAATTGCCTTTCTATTTCGTCCAGTTGTCATCCATAGATACCGTTCAATACAATGGTCAATTATGGCCAAGTTTCAGAGATGAGCAAAGAAAAATACTTAAATTAATTCCACATAGTGGCATGGCTGTTAGCAGTGATATTGGTGCTAAAAATGATGTACATCCCACCAATAAAAAGGATGTTGGCGCACGACTCGCTCAATGGGCTTTGGCAAAAACATACCGTCAAAATATCATTCATGCTGGTCCCCTAGCCCTAAATGCCAAATATAAATCAGGAAACCTAATTGTAAAATTTGAAAACAGGAGAACTTTCTTATCCACTTCCGATGATAAATCGCTCCGTGGATTTTCAATAGATGGTAAAAATGATGTCCAAGCAAGCATAAGAAATAAAAGAGTAATTATTCCCTTAACAGAGAAACCAAAAAATATTTATTATGCTTGGAAATCGTTTACAGATGCTAATTTGATCAATTCGGAAAAATTACCAGCATCCACCTTTAAATTAGAAGTAGAGTAATATTACTTTCTACAAAACATTTGTACTAATTCGGGAACAATCATAGCTTAACCCTGTTTTAAGGAACCGGAAATGAAAGAACAAATCAATAGTGGAAATCTTTTCATTAAGCAACTAATTATTTAATAACAGTCTTTATTTTTTTTCATAGCTTCGAAGTTATATTATTAAAAAAATAATTTATATGCCAATTTTATCAAACTATACAGATGGTTTTTTTAATGTTAGTGCTAAACATGGTTTTTTACCCGTAAAAGCACCAATGGAAACATTACCGGCAGTTTATTCTGACCTGCAAGCCGTTCTTGATGCCATGCCAGTGGTCCTCTCTGAGAACGAATATGGACTATTAAACACTCCAAATGCAATCATTAAACCCGTGTTTGAGATAAAAAACCATGTCGACGAAATTGAAAAAGAGGATAACATATTTATTTTACAAGCTCTATTCCGTTCTTATAGTTTTTTATCCTCTGCCTATTTATTAGAACCTTCCTTTCAGCAATTTAAAATAGATGGGAAATATGGTAAAGCACGAAATATATTACCTGAAAATATAGCAATTCCATTTTGCAAGGTAGCGGAAAAGCTAAATGTGTTCCCATGGCTGGATTATCATTATGCTTACTCTTTGGGGAATTATAAAAAAATAGACCCCAATGGTGATTTAAACTGGGAAAATATTGCCATGTGCAATAAATTTTCGGGTCAGCCAGATGAGGCAGGTTTTATCATGCTGCATGTAGATATTAACCGGTATTCGGCAAATCTGGTTGGTTCGGTAATGGGTACAATTCAAGCATTGCATAATGGGGAAAAAGATGTGTCCGAATTGCTTGAAAATAACTGGACTACCATGAAAGAGATGAATATTCGCCGGAAAGAAATGTGGAAAGCTTCTAGATGGCAACATTATAATGATTTCAGAGTCTTTATCATGGGCGTAAAAGGCAATACTGATTTATTTGGCGAGGGGGTTTTATATGAAGGTGTTTGGGATGAGCCTAAAGCATTCCGCGGACAAACCGGGGCTCAAGATGATATTATCCCAATGCAGGATATTTTTTCGGGTGTAATATTCTATTATCCACAGAATGAACTTACCAAGTATTTATTGGACCTGCGTCTATACCGCCCTAAATGTGTACAGGAATTTTTCATCGACCTAGAAACATCAATGAAAGAAGTACATCCTAAAGGACTAATGGGTAAGTTGGTTGAGCATGCTGATGCAAACAGCTTATGTTATTTGTTAGGCATTTTGGAAGAAATTTATCACTTCAGAAATGGACATTGGCAGTTTGTCCAGAAGTACATTATGGCCAATACTAAATATGCTTACGCAACCGGAGGCACACCCATTACTTCCTGGATACCTAATCAAATCATGTCTGTTATTCATCAAATGGAGGATGTTGCCACTGCAATTAAAAACTTAGGTGGCGCAAAACAGGCATCAG
>JBIHZP010000091.1:0-5320 GCA_044231315.1 Daejeonella sp.
AGGTCGCGACCTGTCCCAGCAAAAAATCCTGTCCCAGCAAAAAAATCCTGTCCCAGCAAAAAATCCTGTCCCAGCAAAAAATCCTGTCCCCATTCAAAGTTAGGACAGGTCGCGACCTGTCCCTACAAAGCAAATAAACCTCTCAAAAACTTCATCGTATCCACTCCATCTGCATAATCCCAAAGCGCGGGGCATTGGCTTTGACCGAAGGCAAAGGTATGCATGCTTAAATTTGCACTTGAAATAATGCATTGTATTTGATCAGCTTGCGCGACTAGTTTTTTGTCTATGTCCTCAATGTTTTGATACTCTTCATAATAAAGTACGGCTAGGGGAGAGGTCAATCGCTCATCCTCCTTCACTAATAAAAATCCATTATCGAGGTGTTTATCCATGTTAACCAAGAAAATTGATTTATTATAATCGTAATTATTATTGTATTTATGATGGTCGGCAATTGACTTAAAATCTTCTATAGATTCGAAAAAAGTATCGAATTTATAGCCTTTTGGAACGTAAACCTTCGAAACATTCCGACAGCCAAGTCCGAAATAGTCGAAAATATCATGCCCTAATTCATGCAATTGCTCCCTGCTTTCATTCCCATTTAATACGGCAATGCTATTTCTGTTTTTCCGTATAATATTTGGGACTTTACTAAAATAGTAATCGAAATATCGGGATGTATTATTGCTTCCTGTGGCGATAATGGTATCAAAATCCTTTAGCCGCTCGATAAACTCAATTTGTTCGGCAAATGCAGGCTCTATCTCAACTAGTTTATCTAGGATATAGGGTATAAGTTGTTTGTCTTGCGAAGATAATTTAATCAAGGCTTTGTTCCCCGACGCTAAAACACATAATATGTCATGGAATCCTACCAAAGGAATGTTCCCAGCTAGAATTAAACCTACTGCATGAATTTTGCTGGGTGAATCAATAGTTTCGCTGAGCCATTGCTTTAAATCGCTTTCATTGAGCATGTCGGCAATCGCTGCAACTGATTTTGCAGTACTTTGTGGGGTAAACCAAGCGTTATATTGCTTTGCGGAAGCAATAAGCTCCATTAATTGCTCATCCGGGTTTTGCAGAACATGGCCTAGTTGGATAAATGCCATGATTCGTTGTTTGCTTGTCAAAATCTTACTCATCTAAATATTTTAATCAAATAGTATTATATTTGTATCATTAATTAAAAAGAGCATTTGCTCTATTTTAATTGCAAAATTAACGTAACAAATAGACTTTTATACAAAATGGCAATTATTATCACCGATGAGTGTATTAACTGCGGGGCTTGCGAGCCTGAATGCCCGAATAATGCAATTTATGATGCCGGTGCAACCTGGAGATTCTCGGATGGAACCAACCTTAGAGGTTTAATCGACTTCGGTGATGGAACCAATTTGAATGCCGAGGAAGTTCAAGCCGCAATTTCTGACGAGGTATATTATATAGTACCAGATAAATGTACCGAGTGTGTGGGTTTTCACGATGAGCCACAATGCGCTGCCGTTTGTCCGGTAGATTGCTGTGTGGATGATGAAGATGTTCGTGAATCTCGTGAAGAGTTGCTAGCAAAGAAATCCTGGCTTCACGCAGAGTAGACATATTTTAATTATTTTAAATGCGATCTGATGTACAGATCGCATTTTTTATGTTTTATTTTTTCTCTGGCCTAGGTATTATCAAAACGGGGCATTTCGCTTTTCGCGCCACGCTCTCAGATACACTCCCTGAAATAAAATGGTCAAATCCTGTTCTTCCATGGGTACCTAAAATAATCATATCTGCCTTGCACTCATCGGCAACAGCCAAAATCTCATCTTGTGCTCTGCCAATTTTTGTAACCGTTGATATTTTCACTATCTGACCGTATTTATCTTCTAGTTTTTTAAATAAGGCTTTACTTGCTTCCTCTTGAATATGCATCAACTCCGGAATCATCACCGGCGATTCGTTTAATAGTGGATCTGCGGAATAGGGTGAACTGATAGGTATTTCATCCACGTGGACTAAGGTAATCTTTGAGCCCAGATTTTTGGCTAAAAGTACTCCATAGTTTAGGGCTTGTTCTGAATAGGGACTGTCTTCAACTGCAATAAGAATTCGATGGATATTTTCCGGGCTCACCATAAGATTAGGCGTTTAAAATGATATGAATTTTATCATCATAGCTAATTTACTCAAAATTTGGTTTATTTGCAAGATGAATCAAACTTTTGGTGTGTGCAATTTATCATTGGTGCCCTTGAGGACCGAGCCATCTGATAAAAGCGAGATGTGCTCTCAGCTTTTATTTGGAGATTATTTTACTTTACTTGAAGTTGGAGAAAAGTGGAGCCGGATTCTGACTGGATATGATGAATATGAGGGTTGGATTGACAATAAACAATATGTTAAAGTCAATAAGGCAACATTTGATGGTTTAGAAAATAACAACTCAGTTCTTGGTCTGGAAGTTTTTTACAGCGCAACAAAAACTGATAATCATGCTATTTTAAAGCTTCTTGCCGGTTCAACAATTCCCCATAATGTAGATGGATTGTTTTATCTAGGAGATACTAGGTACAAAATTGATGGCATTACGGTCGATGAAAATAAGGCTGAATTTCGTGCTGGGGTTAAGGATGCTGCTCATTTTTATTTAGGCTCTCCATACCTTTGGGGAGGTCGCTCAGTCTTCGGAATCGATTGTTCAGGTTTTTCACAAATGGTCTTTAAACAATTTGGCATTAAGTTGAAGCGCGATGCATGGCAACAGGTGGAGCAAGGGGAGTTAGTAGGATTCTTGCAAGAAGCTATAGCCGGGGATCTCGCATTTTTTGATAATGAGGAGGGACGGATTACGCATGTTGGTATTATGTTAGATAATGAACAAATAATTCATGCTTCGGGAAATGTAAGGATTGATTCCATTGATAATCAGGGAATTTTCAACAATGAATTAAATCGATATACCCATAAACTTAGGATTATAAAGCGCTTTCTTTAAAATTCTATTTCCCAAATTTTCAGAAGTTTATCATCACTCACCGAGATAAGTTTATGATTTACAGGCTCCCATATAATTTTATTGATGGATAAATGGTGCCCGTCAAATCCCTTCTCGATACTAATAGTCTTCAAGAGTTGAAAGGTTTCAGCATCCCAAATCTTAATGCTTTTATCTCTGCTGGCTGTTGCAATAAAGGGTAGTACAGGATGAAAGGCAATTGAGTAAATGGAATACAGGTGTGCGGGGATACTTTCAAGGAGTGAATAATCAGCGGTACTCCAAACCTTCATTTGTGCGTCTCTACTGCCTGAAATGAGTTGTTTGCCATCTGGAGAAAATTGCAATGAACTGATGGGCAAGCTATGTTGATCAAGTACATATTTGAGACTATAATCAATTAGGTTGTACACTTTTACAGTATTGTCTTTGCAGCCAAATGCTACTGTTTTTTCATCGGGACTTACACTAATCACTCGCACTGTTTGATTGGAAACCTTAAAATTGTATAGCATTTTAAGGCTGGAGAGATCCCAAACTGAAACTGATCCGTCTTCTGATGAAAGTAATATTTCATTTTTCGAAACTATTGATTTGATATCAAAAACTGGAAGTTTATGGAATTGTAAAACAGTACTAATTCTTTGCTCCTCAAAATTAAATACATCTACTTGTCCGCTACGCTCGCCAGCAAGCAATAATGGAGCGCCTACCGGGCAATGAAGTGAATAAACAGATGAACTTACTGGGAATAAAACTTTGATAAATGCTGGTGCATCTACGCGCCATTCAACAACGCCTTTATCATTACCTGCAGAAAAAAGGATACCCTTTTTTTGGGAATTCTCGATGGTGTAAATTGGGTTTTGATGACCCGATAAGGTGGCAGGCTGTTCGATTTTTATCATGTTTTATCTCATGCAATGAATTTTATTAAATTATTTGCCTGAATTTCTTTCTTCTAGGTTTTTAGCTATACTTGACAGGCTAACGTTCTTTTCGCGCATTAAAACGAGTAAATGGAATATTAAATCTGACGTTTCATTAATGAAGTCATGCTCTGTTTCATTAAGCGCCGCAATTACGGTCTCAACCCCTTCTTCGCCAACTTTTTGGGCAATTTTATTAATCCCTTTAGCTCTAAGCTTGTTCACATAAGAGCCTTCTAGCGGATGATTATAGCGCTGGTCAATGATTTTTTCTAGCTCAAAAATAAAATTCTGATTATAATGAGTATCGAAGCATGACCTTGTTCCATTATGACAAGTAGGCCCTTCGGGATTGACTCTGATTAATAAAGCATCCTGGTCGCAATCTTCTTTAATCTCCACCACATGAAGGAAATTTCCGCTTTCTTCGCCTTTTGTCCAAAGTCGGTTTTTACTTCTTGAAAAAAAGGTAACCTTCCCTTCAGTTGCTGTTTTTTGATAGGCCTCCTCATTCATATATCCCAACATGAGCACTTCAAGAGTTTTTTCATCTTGAATTACTACCGGGACTAGTCCGCCACTTTTATTAAAATCAATTGTCATTTCTTTATTTTTTTGGGCTTAAAGCCTAATTTCAATATTATTCTGATCCAATATACTTTTCAGGTCGGGAATTAAAATCTCACCATAATGAAAAACAGAGGCTGCAAGCGCTGCATCTACATTAGTCAATTTAAATAAATCTACAAAATGCTGCACAGTACCGGCACCACCGGAAGCAATTAAAGGAATGCCAAGTGTGTCATTTATCTTTTTTAGTAAATGATTGTCAAAGCCTGCTTTAGTGCCGTCATGCGCCATAGAGGTTAATAATATCTCTCCAGCACCTCTTTCTTCAGCTTCTTTAATCCAGTGTTCAGTTTCTATATCGGTTGCAATTCTTCCCCCATTGAGGTGGACGTAATTTTTCCCATTGATAGGCTTAGAATCTATAGCAACCACAACAAATTGCTTCCCAAAGGCAAGAGCCAATTCATCAATTAAATTAGGGTTTCTAACTACCGCCGAATTTACTGAGATCTTGTCGGCGCCCGAATTAAGCAAAATATCGGCATCTGCAATCTCATTTATGCCTCCACCAATGGTAAAAGGAATATTTATCTGTCGAGCCACAGAACGCACCAGCTCCACCATGGTCTTTCTACGTTCATGGGTTGCCGTAATGTCAAGAAAAACTAGTTCATCTGCACCCTGAGCCGAGTATTGGTAGGCAAGTTCAACAGGGTCGCCTGCATCGCGTAAAGCAACGAAATTAACGCCTTTAACCGTCCGCCCATCTTTAACATCTAAGCAAGGAATGATTCGCTTTGCGAGTTCATTTCCTACTAGTAAACTA
>JBIHZP010000092.1:0-5308 GCA_044231315.1 Daejeonella sp.
GTATTAAAAAGTTTTTCGTTAGCCAGGTAGGAAATAAGAGTTGTATTTTCATCATCTGGATGAGCAGCCATATACATGACATTTCCCAATACATTTAATTTTTTTAAGTCCTGAAGAATCTTACTTGAGGATGGTTTTACTGGTGCTTGAGCATAAGTAGTATTTTTGATAAAACACAGTTGCACCATGACAAAAATGCTTGCCAGAGCTAATTTAGAATATTTCATATCTATATTATTGAAAAACGTAATGGGTTTTTAACAGCATTGGTAACTTATTATTTTAACAAATAATAAGTTTAGACAAAATTTCAATAATACTTGCCAGGTTATTCCCTAGCAAGTATTATAAAGTTCATCTTATTCAGGATTTTGGGTATACGTTGAATTGATATCCAATTCTCTTTGAGGGATTAAAAACAATAATCTTGCTGTTTTTCCTTGCAAGGCCATTATTTCTTTTGCTTTCCCAAAACGTAAAAGATCTGGCCAGCGATGATTCTCAAAAGCTAACTCGACCCTTCTTTCTTTTAAAAGTTTATCAGCAAAGGTTCCGCTTGTTGATGCACTGATATCAGCCAAGCCGGCTCTTGTTCTAACCTGATTAATTAGACCATAAGATTCTGTTGTTTCTCCGAGTGCTTCAGCAAGCATTAAAAGTACATCAGCATATCTAAACACGATGAAATTATAATCAGCATCATTTTCAGGGAAGGGGTTTGTAATACCATACTTAAGAATAAACCGACCTGCATTAAGTGGGCCATTTAAAGGATTCATAGATATTGCAAAACGTTTGTCACCTGCTTCATAAGCTGCCTGCATTTCAGGTGTAGGTCTATTTTTATAGCCACCTGTTGTTTGAATTAATAAGGCTGAAAAAGTATTGGTAAACATATTTCCGGTATTAGAACCACCGCCTTTAAATTGAACCTCAAATATAGATTCTGCATTATTCTTAGCAGATATTCCCCAGATATTAGCATAATTAGGGATTAAAGTATAACCATAAGTACTGATTATCCTTCTCAATACCGGAATTGCTGAGGCTTTATCTCCAGTAGTTAGGTAGATTTTAGCCAACAAAGTTGCAGCGGCACCTTTAGTTGCTCTTCCAACATTAGCTCCTGTGTACTTTGTGGTTAGCAAACCTTCTGCTTGGATCAAATCAGGAATTAATTGCTTATAAATATCTGCAGCTGGCACCTGAGGATAGGTTTTTGCTTCATCAGATGATACTTCAGATAATACAAGAGGAACCCGTCCGAAATTAACAGCCAGATTATAATAGAATAAAGAACGTAAAAACAATGCTTCACCCTTTATACGATTTTTTAAGGCTTCATCCATTGACACTGCGCCAATTCTACTTAAAACCAAATTTGCTCTTCCTATACCTACATAGGTATCTAAATAACCTGAATTGATTATTTCGGCAGTTGCTGCATTTTCGCCAAAATTGTCGATAATATTCATATTCGCACCCAAACCGGTCTGATCTGCACCACCATCCGTATTGTCTGAACGCATTTCGCTCATTACCCAATAACTTTGATTGTAAGTCCCGTTTTGATGTAATGCTTTATAAACGGAATTGATTGCACCTGTCATATCATTTCCATCTCTGTAAAAGTCATTCACATTTCGTTGAGAAATGGGACTTAAGTCTGTAAATTTTTCACCGCATGCGCTTAATAAAGAAATAAGCACTAATGCACTAGCTATTTTATTTTTCATCTTTCTTATTATTAAGATTTACTTAAACGTTGCATTTATTCCAAATGTAAAATTCCTAGATAATGGATATGCTCCATAATCCTCTCCTTGAACACCTGTAGAGGTAGATTGATTATTTACTTCAGGATTGTAACCAACATAATCGGTTTTGGTAAACAAGTTGGTTCCTGAAACGTATAACCTTACTGCCGGGAACATCTTTCCTAAGAACTTTTCTGCAAAAGTATAAGCAAAAGTTACATTTCTAAGTCTGATGTAAGAAGCATCTTCAACCTGATAACTCGAAGGACGGTTGTTAAAACCATGCAAATCTCCAAGTCTATCTGCTCTTGGAATTTTTCCATTTCCAGGTTGAGTAGGTGAAACCCATCTTTCATTGACAACTGCAAAAGAGTTTACGTTAGCCTCTCCGTTAGCAAGATGCCTTCTGGTTAAGTTCAATACATCAGATCCTTCTACACCTTGAATTAAGAAGCTTAACTCTGCTTTTTTATAAGTAAAGCGGTTAGTCATACCATAGGTAAAGTCTGGTTGATAATTACCAATGATAGTTCTGTCATTATTATCAATGATACCATCACCATTTACATCTTTAAATTTAAAATCGCCAGGAGCTGGTTTTGGAGCTAATCTATCTTTCGGTGCAGCTGCAATTTCTTGTGTAGTTTGATAAATTCCTTCAACCACATGTCCGTAATAGCTACCAATTGGATGACCAATTTTCGTGATATGGCGAATTCCTGCACCACCACTGCTTAGAATTGGATCACCTGAAGGACCTAATTTTAACACTTCATTCACATTTTTTGAGTAGTTAAAATCTGTAGTCCAAGTAAATTTGCCTTGAATATTTGCACTTGATAAGGAAATTTCAAAACCTTTATTTTCTACTTCTCCAATATTTTGTAGGGGATTGGAGTTTCCAAAACCAGCAGCTGCTGGAACCTGAACATTTAATAATAAGTCTGATGTTACCTTTCTGTAATAATCAAAGGAAGCATAGAATCTGTTACTTAAGAAACCAATATCTAAACCAACATCAACTTGTGTATTCTTTTCCCATGTTAATAGGGAATTACTAGGAGTTGATGGTGCAAGGCCGTTTGCTACTGAATTACCAAATACATAATTAAAAGGATTTAATAATCCGATTGAAGCATAGTTTGGAATTAAGAAGTTACCTGTTTTACCCCAACTTGCTCTAACTTTCATCTCGTTCATGAATTTTAATTTTTTCATGAATGGTTCATCTGAAATTCTCCATCCTGCAGAAACTGAAGGGAAGTAACCTATTTTATTTCCTTCACCAAAACGTGATGCTTGATCAGAACGAAGGGTAGCAGTTATTAGATACTTATCATTAAATGCATAGTTAACCCTACTTAAGTAAGAAACAAGCGACCATTCTTCTTCAGCAGCAGTTCCACCAGTAACTTGTCCACCACTAACTGTTTTAACTAAGTCATCAGGGTAATTCTCTGCCTGTACCTGATTCATACGAATCTTGTCTTTTTGTGCAGTATAACCAGCCAAAGCCGAAATCTCATGCTTTCCTAAAGTTTTGGAGTAAGAAAGTGTGTTTTCAACTAACCAATTGGTTTCAAGAGATGTATTTGATTGCCCGAATGGGATACCGACCAATGCAGCTCTATCTATAAATGCTCTTTCTCTGTAATAATTTTTATTGTAATTATTGATATCTGTACCCCCCATAATCCTGAAATTCAGGTCTTTAAAAATACTATATTCCGCAAAAGCTGTTGCGAAAGTTCTGAATTGGGAAAGGTTGTCATTGATATGGGCTACCACTGCAAGAGGATTACTTGAAGCAGTCATGTTTGTCCCTCTACCTTCAGCAGTCAGTAAATGGGACTGATTATTGGTTTGATTGATAGAACCATCGGCTAAATACGGACTAACAGTAGGGGAATGTACCAAAGCGGTATACACTGCTCCTGGAGGATCAGCAAAATAAGGAGCACTTGTTGATCCTCTTGCCTGATCTGTAAATGATGGATTTAAACTAAAACCTAACTTTAAATTTTTAATCGGATTTGATTCTAGATTAATTCGGAAACTATATCTCTTAAATCCGGTTCTATCAACGATACCACCCTGATCAAAGTAATTACCTGAAACATAATAGCCTAATTTATCTGAACCACCAGAAAGGGACAAGTTATAGTTTTGAACGGCAGAAGGTTGATACAAAACATCTTGCCAATCGGTATCAACTCCTGTTGGAGTTAAGAAATCCTTAGGTAACTGATAGCTTGTATTTGTGGACCTTGCAAAACGTGTATTGTTATTATCATTAATGCTGGCTGTTGGAAAATCCTGTAAGTATGCGTTATTTTTTGCTTCGAGCACATAATTAGATAATTCTGCTGCATTCATCAGATCAACTTTATTGGTAAGCGATTGAACGCCGTAGTAAGAATCGAAGTTCACTACTGGAGTACCATCTCTTTTTCCTTTTTTTGTTGTGATCAAAATAACACCATTTGAACCTCTTGAGCCATAAATGGCTGCAGCAGCTGCATCCTTCAGTACTTCTACCGATTGAATATCACCTGCACTTATTGTTCCTAATGGGTTTGATGGAGCAGGGCGGAATGCTACCGTTCTTCTCGCTACATCACCTTGAACACCTGGTTCAACGTTTTTAGAAATTGGGAAACCATCTACTACATATAAAGGCTCATTTCCTGCAGAAATAGATCCTATACCACGAACTCGAATGGTTGTTGCTGCACCAGGCTCTCCACTTGGCTCTTGAACCTGCACACCTGCAATCTGACCTTGTATAGCGTTTTCAAAACTTGTAACAGCAATATCCTTGATTCCTTTTGCACCAACTGAGGCAATTGATCCAGTCAAATTCCTTTTTTGTTGCGTTCCGTAACCAACAACTACAACCTCCGTCAGGTTTTGCTGATCAGCGGCTAATTTTACATTAACAGTGGTGGATGCCATTGTTACCGAAACTTCTTGCTTAATATATCCTATATAAGAAAAAACTAATACTCCAGGACCTTGAATAGAAATACTGTATTTACCGTCCTGATTTGACGTTGTACTTTTAGTACTGCCTTTAAAATTGATAACTACTCCTGGTAGAGTTTCACCTGTGGCTGCATCCGTAATTGTTCCAGTAATAGAAACTTGCTTCACTTCTTCTTTATTCTCAGCAACAGGAATTTCTGATTTTACCTGGGCAGAAGCATAACTTTCTGATACTTGAACTGGACTATTAGATTGATTGGAATTAAAGCCTCTATCATTTTTACTAATGACATAAAAATCTGATGCCATTTTTTTAAACCTGAAATTTGTTGATGAAAGAACTTTGTTTAAGCTCGTTTCTAAATTTTCATTTTTAAATTCAGTTAGATTTACTCTTGTGTTTTCAAAAAGTCTGCTGTTAAACATAATGGAAACCTGATGGGTTTTTTCTAAGTCCTTTAAAACATCCCTTAAAAGGGCAGTTTGAGCGACTGAATTACCTTCGAAACTACTTTTTGTTTCGACCCGGTAAGCGATAGTCTGACTATTTGCAAAAGCTTGGGTTG
>JBIHZP010000093.1:0-5306 GCA_044231315.1 Daejeonella sp.
TATCCAAGAAGCGTATATGAAGGTTTTTCGGTAAGAGGTTCTGGTTTAAAATCGGATAATATATGGAGTAGTGGAGTTTCAGAAAGTTTATTAAGCTTTAAAAAACAGTTTAACAAACACAGTTTAAATGTGGTTGGTGCAAGTACTTTTGAACGCACATCGGGTCAATCAAAAAGAGCAGAAGCAAGAACATTCCCTAATGATGCCTTGCAAAATGAAAACTTAGCTGCAGGAGAAGTAATATTACCAGTGATTACTTCACGCTTCCAATCTACGCTAATTTCATTTTTAAGTCGTGCCAACTATAATTATAACGATCGCTATTTCTTCACCTTATCTCATCGTCAGGATGGATCTAGCAAGTTTGGTAAGGACAATAAATGGGCTGGCTTTTCTTCAGCAGCACTTGCATGGAAAATATCTAGTGAAAATTTCATGGAAAAGATGGAATCTATCAGTGACTTGAAACTTCGTTTAAGTTATGGTCAAACAGGTAATCAAGGTATTGGATCTTATGCTTCCTTAGCTAAATTAAGTGTCTACAATTATCCTTTCGGTGGAGCTGTTCAAACTGGTTTAGCAAATGATTTGTATGCTGGCCCAGCAAATGAAAAATTAAAATGGGAAACTACAACCGCTTATAATTTAGGTTTAGACCTAGGAATGTTTAAAAACAGGATAAACCTGACTTTAGACTTATACCAAAAAACTACTGACAACTTATTGCAAAACTTAATCATTCCTTCTTCAAGCGGTTTTCAAACCAAATTGGTTAACTCTGGATCAGTAGAGAACAAGGGCTTAGAAGCAACTTTAAGTGGCGTAATTATAAAAAATAAAGCTTTTGAGTGGAATTCTAATTTCAACATCTCCTTTAATAGGAATAAGATTTTAAGTCTTAGCCCAGATGTGACAGAACAATATGGCAGAAACATTTCAACCGGTGACGCTCCATTTATTCAAACAGTTGGCCAACCAATTGGTGCTTTATTTGGCTATGTTGAGGATGGTTATTACAGAAATGAAGCTGATGTTAGAAGTGATCCTGCATTCAATGGTCAAACTAGCGCACTTATTTTAAGAGCTATAGGTGAAATAAAATATAGGAACTTCGATAGTGATAACTCTTCCATTTCACAAGGTGACCGAACTTTTATAGGAGATGTAAATCCAGATTACACCTTTGGATTTTCCAATAATTTCAAATACAAACGCGTTGAGTTAAGTGTATTTGTTAATGGCGTACAAGGAAACGACATTATCAATATGAATACTAGATTTAATGGAAATTTAGGAACAAATAAAAACATTACACAAGAAATGCTTGATGGTGCATGGGCTGCAGATAAAGATAATAGCAATGCAACAGGTCCCAAAGTAATCCGTCAGTCATTCAGGAATTTATTGTTTTCACGCAGGTTTGTGGAGGACGGAAGTTTCGTACGAATAAAGAACGTTACCCTTAGCTATGATATACCTGTTAAAACTAAATCAATATCATCAATTAAGGCATCATTAGGCGTAAATAACCTTTATACGTTTACCAACTATTCTGGCTTCGATCCTGAGATTAATAGTTATGGAGATAATCCAGCATTATTTGGTGTAGACCTTGGAGGTTATCCAAACTCAAGGACCTACAATCTTTCTTTACGTTGCAATTTTTAATCTTATTTTAAAAATATACTATGAAAGTGATTTCAAAATATTTTACGACATTAATTGGTTGTCTTTGTTTAATTGGTTTTAATTCTTGTGAAAAACAATTAGAGGAAACCTCTTATTCCTTTTATTCTCCAGAGAATTTTTATAAAAATGAAAGTGATGCAAAGGCAGCTATCAATGGGGTCTATAATGAATTATACACCTACGATTTGTTCGTACAGCCTTTCTGGAACTTAACCATTTTAGATGACGACCATGTATCTGGAGCAGATTGGTACTTAGGAAGTTCTGGATCAGGTAATCCACAAGCTTATTGGGGATACGATCGCCCTTGGGCAGGTTGCTATGTGATGATTGCTAGAGCAAATAACGTTTTAGAAAATGTAGGAAAGATGTCAAACTTAGACGCAGATCTTAAAAATAGAATTTTAGGCGAAGCCTATTTTTTAAGAGCTTGGGCCTATTTTCAATTGGTACAATTATATGGGGGCGTTCCAATTCGCATTGAATCATTGTCTGTGAGCAGTCCTGAAACAAATATCCCAAGAGCTACAGTGAAAGAAACTTATGAAGTTATCATCAAAGATTTTAAAGCTGCAGAAGAAAAATTATTCCCATTGGGTAGTCCGAAGGCAGGAGAAGTGGGTAGAGTAAATCAAGGTCTTGCAAAAGCATTTTTAGCAAAAGTTTATTTAACCATGGCCTCTGGTTCATTGACTGGTAAAATAAGTGTTCGTGGGGGTAATGATAATGGCTACTATTCTTATGATAAAATAGTTGTCTCCGGACTAGAAGGACTTAATAGTATTGAATATTTTACTTTGGCAAGAGATAAAGCGGCAGAAGTAATAGCAAGCAAGACTTACACGCTAACTCCTAGCTGGAAAGATCTATGGAGCATTGCTGGCAGAAATTCTAAAGAACACATGTGGCAACTGCAATCGCTTGCTGGAACAGCCTTTGTAAATAACTTAGGGAATTATTTTTCTGCCAGATCAAGTTTCGGACAAGGAGCTGTTTGGACGACAAATAATCACTATGATGATTATGAAATTGAAGACAAGAGAGTTTTAGATGGTATCACGCATAATTATACCACTTTACAAGGAACAAATATCTTCTATCCTTTTTCACAATCAGCTATTTACAAAGTGGTAAACGGAATTAATTATAATAATACAAATACCACAACAGGACAAAGAGCTTATACCATAAAATTTAGTGGTATTTCTGACGCTACTGTAGCTAATAGTGATGCTTTTTATCCACTAATGCGTTATTCGGAAGTTTTATTAATTCATGCTGAAGCTGAAAATGAAATAAATGGCGGAAGTATTGCAGCTTATGAAAGTCTTGCTTTAGTTAGAAATAGAGTAAATGCAACTGCAGCAACAGCTGGAATGACCAAAGAGCAATTCCGGAGTTTTATGTTAGCTGAAAGAGCTAGAGAATTTAACTTAGAAGGCATTAGACGCTTTGACTTGATGCGCTGGGGAGTTTATTTACCAGTAATGAATAAAATTACGGCAGGACAAAATAATATATCTAAAGTGCGTTCTCTCAGAAATTTATTACTACCTCTTCCACTAAATGAATTGAATTCCAATAAAGCTATTAATGGCAATAATCCAGGCTGGTAATTTATACGGTTAATTAAATTATTAATAAATAATATAAATATGAAAAAAATTCGGATATCGTTAAGCTTGTGCATATTAGCTACAAGTTTGCTTTTTCTTTTTTCCTGCAAAAAAGAACAAATAGAAGATCAAAGTCCCCCAACATTATCAGAAGTAATAACTCTTACAGCTAGAAATTCACCAATAAAAAGTATTGGTTATGGCGAGTGGATTATCATTAAAGGGAAAAATCTAAAGACAACTTTTAAAGTTGATTTTAACGGAACGCTAGCTGCAGATTCTTTGCTGTATGGAAATGACTCAACGGTAACTGTTAAAATTCCGTCTAGTCTGACAGATCCTATTAATAATCCCATCACGGTAACTACCAAATATGGTTCAGCAACTCTAAACTTTCAAATACTACAACCTGCACCTGTAATTACCAGTTTTGATCCAGCTGCTGAAGCTAGTGATGGTATAATTACCATTAAAGGCAATTACTTTAAGGGCTTAACAGGAGTAAAGTTTGAAACTACTGATGCAAGCATCATTTCGAGTACACAAACAGAAATAAAAGTTAAAGTGCCGACGGGAATTAAGTTTGGATATATTTATGTTACAACACCAATAGGAACGGTAAAATCCGGACAATCATTTGGCTTAAAATTTACCATTTTTGATGAAGCAATGGCTTCAGGCTGGACTAATACATCTTATAGTAGCACATATGATATGAATCATACCACTACTGTTAGAAGAGGTACAAAAGCTATCGCACATAAATTTAGCGTAGGTTTTGGAGCTGCTCGATTCACGAAAGCCACTCCTGCTTTTTCTACATCGGGTTATACCCACTTAAAAATATCTATTAACGGCGGCCCAGGTACAAGTGGAAAAAAAGTGAGGATTACCATAGTATCGGGTAAAAGTTTCGACTTAATTTTAACTCAGGGTGTATGGACAGATTACCAAATACCTCTAACAAACTTAGGTAGCCCAGCAACAATTTCAGCAATCACTTTTCAGGAATTTAGCGGTCTTGCTTCTCAGATTTATATTGATGATGTTGGTTTATATTAAGTTGTAATCTAAAAGGTATAATAAAAAAACCTTCATTTGTAATTTTTACCATTAAACATTTCTAGATTGTTTAATGGTAAAAATTGCGATTTACCTTTTCCATGGATTAGGATATGTAGTATTTTCATTGTAGTGTAGGGTGTTCGCAAGATGAATATTCATCATAGGATTTGAAAAGCCATTATTTAAATATGAAATTAGACAAAGGTTTATTAAAACCTATAATGGGAGTTTTGCCTGAATAGTAACACTGATATGCTACACACCTTATGAAGATCAATAAAGTTTTTTTCATTTGCTTTTTTGGATACTTAAGTCTGCTTTCTAACAAGGCTTATAGTCAAACTTTATCAGACCAAAGAGCGACTATTGAGACCGCGTCACTTTATAATAATTTACATATTTTAAGCAAAAGCAATACTTTATTTGGCCATCAAGATGATTTGGCTTATGGTGTAAATTGGAAATACAAACGTAAAAAAAGTGACATTAAAGAGGTTGTAAATGATTACCCGGCTGTCTACGGATGGGATATTGCTGGTATTGAAAATGGCAATAAAAAAAATATCGATCAAATTCCATTCTCCAAAATGAGACGGTTCATTAAAGATGGTTATGCAAGGGGATCTGTTATCACTCTAAGCTGGCATTTTGATAATCCATTAACCGGTGGCTCATCCTGGGATACTACCAAGAACTCTTTAGCATCCATTTTGCCAGGAGGCAGTAAACATGAGCTTTATAAAACTTGGTTAGATAAAGCAGCTGTTTTTATGCAGAATCTCACCGGCAAAAGAAATGAAGCTATTCCTCTACTTTTTCGTCCATTCCATGAGTTAACCGGCAATTGGTTTTGGTGGGGGAAAAATAGCTCTTCACCTGAACAATTTAAAGAGGCCTGGCACTTTACAGTCAATTACCTCCGCCAAGAAAAAAAGC
>JBIHZP010000094.1:0-5290 GCA_044231315.1 Daejeonella sp.
TTTTGGTTAAAAACAAGACTGATGTTTTAATTATTGGAGCGGGACTTGCCGGTCTCAGTGCAGCGCGTGTGCTAAAAAGCGCTGGTCGTAATATTAAGATTCTTGAGGCTTCAGATGCCCCGGGAGGCAGGGTAAGAACAGATCACTTGAATGGCTTTTTGCTAGATCGGGGTTTTCAGGTACTTTCGACTGCTTATCCAGAGGCTAAACATTTCCTTGATTACAAAGCTCTTGATTTACAAGCTTTTAGTCCCGGTTCAATCCTTTTAAATAATTCAGGTATAGACCGAATTGGTGATCCTCTTCGCGAGATTTCTTCCCTTATCTCAACTTTGAAATCCCCAGTAGGTAGCTTTTTGGATAAAATTAAACTACTTAAACTAAAATTAAAGTTAGCAGGCTCAAGTATAGATGAGATATTCTTGAAGCCTGAAATTTCGACCCTCAATTATTTAAAAAATGCGGGTTTTAGTGAGCGGATAATTTCTAATTTCTTTATTCCTTTTTTAAGTGGGATTTTTCTAGAAAACAAGTTGGACACATCTTCAAGGATGTTTGAGTTCGTGTTTAAAATGTTTAGTGAGGCAGATACAGCCATTCCTGCAAAAGGAATGGGTATGATTCCGATGCAGCTAGCTTCCAAACTTTCTCCTGAAGAACTTATTCTCAATGAATCTGTATTAAGCATTGAAGCAAATGAAGTTTTAACGGCTTTAGGTAATAGATATCAGGCAGATGCCATATTGATTGCCACTCGTGTCGATAATCTCCCTAAGCCTTTTCTAGGCCAAAATAAAGGCAAAAAATCAGTAACCTGCCTATATTTTTCAGCAGATCAGGCACCATATCCTCAAAAATTGATTGCTTTGAATGCAAATTCGAATAAACTCATCAATAATATTGCTGTGATGAGCAATGTCTCTAGGCACTATGCCCCAGTGGATAAATCATTGATTTCCATTTCAATAATTGAGGATTGTGATGTTTTTAATGCTCTTGAATTGGAGTTGAAAGTTAAGGATGAGCTCAAATTCTGGTACCCTGAATGTATCGATTGGGAACATCTTAAAACCTATAAAATTCCATACGGACTTCCTGAAAATAAGCATGTTAGAAATGATGTAAACTCTTCGACAATGCGATTAAATGATTCAACTTTTATATGTGGTGATCACCTATTAAACGGGTCGATTAATGCTGCAATGAAAAGTGGTAGGCTTGCAGCAGAGGCTATTTTATCTCTTTAACAATTCCTTAATTTACAAGTAGCATTGTTCTTACTTGCTGAATTGTTTTGTTTTGCAATCTAGCATAGTAAATACCAGGGCGGAATCCTTCGTTTTCAAAAGTTACTTTATAATTCCCTGCATTCATTTCGGTATCTAAAAGCGTTTTAATTAATTTCCCCTCCGTATTAAATACCTGAATCAGCGTATGTCCACCCAAACTTTCATAAGATATTGTGGTTGATGTTTGGAAAGGGTTCGGGTAATTACTAATAAGGTTTTTTCCTGCATTTGCAATAATTAAATCAGGATTGCTTGACATACAAGGTGCTGATTTCTTAATAAGCGGCAGATTCTGAAAGTTCTTGAGCATCACATTTTCAAGTGTTGTTTCAGGAACACAGAACCATTGCTGTAATATAGATGCATAAATGGACCTGAAATCATACTGCATGGGTATGTTATCTGCTGTGCCAGTGCTTAAATTTATTATCGGACTTGTACCAGTAACATTCTTTTGTGCATAGTGTCCAAAAACAAATAATGGAGCTGCTGCACCATGATCGGTTCCTCCACTAGCGTTAGACTTAATACGCCTTCCGAATTCTGAGAAGGTCATACCAATCACCCTTTTACTTGAATTTAGGAATTCAAGATCATCCATAAAAGCCTTAATTCCTTCCGAAACTTTTTGCATAAGATTTGCATGGGTTCCGGTTTCTGTTGCAGTTGAATTAACTTGTTGAGCATGAGTGTCAAAGCCACCTAAGCTTACCATATAAATTCTTGTTTTTAAGCCTCCAGCAATTAATCTTGCGACTATTTTTAATTGGTCTGCTAGGGAATTTCCTGTAGGGTAACCTGAGAATTGCTTGGTCACTCTTGCTGCTGCAGCCTTGATAACAGTCCCATATTGTTGCGTTTGTTGAGCAATCTGCCGAATATAGGTTAATTCTTTTCCACCTCTTGTATTTGGCGCAGTGCCTTGTATCCCATTAATTAAGTTGTAAAAATTTACAGGATCTGAAATTGCCATTCCCATGTTTACCGCAGGACCTT
Organism: Daejeonella sp.; assembly: GCA_044231315.1. Lineage (GTDB taxonomy): Bacteria > Bacteroidota > Bacteroidia > Sphingobacteriales > Sphingobacteriaceae > Daejeonella. Next base: position 2,286 of record JBIHZP010000094.1, read on the forward strand.
GCATGGCAGGTGAAACAAATGAACCAATCTGAATAGCCAATGGGTCTGGCATGATGGTATTTGGGTATCCTGATGGAAAATTGCTGAACTCTTCGTGAAGATAGCGACCAGTCCACCCTGAATTAATTGTTTGGTTTGAATCGGAAGCACTAAGCCAAATGTCTGTGGCCCTAAAGTGTGAAAAATTGGGTTGTGGGTAACCAACCGACTGAACTATATTAAGTTTTTCGTTATTGAATAGGGTTTGTAGTCCCTTCATGGAAGGGTGTAATCCAGTGAAGCTTGTGCCATTCAACTTTAGTATCTTATTTTGAGGTATAATAATGTTTGAACGGGCATTACTCAAATTATCGTATTGGTCAAATGGGATAACCATATTTAAACCATCGTTTCCGCCATTTAATTGAACTATAACAAGTACATGGTCAGTCTCCGTAGGAGCCTGAGTTAACGCTGATACTAATGGAGATTCTGCAAAAGCTTTAAAAGTAAAACCATTGATGAGCGCAGGAAATAAAATTCCGGCCGGTGCTGTATTTTTTATGAAATCCCTTCTTCTCATGATAATTGATATTCAGGGAGGTTCATAAGATATTTGAACATGGCCTGTAGTCGAGTTAAAACGATTGCTTTATTAGCAGCAATATTCACATTCGATTTATAGGCAGTCCATGCAATTGTCCAATAAGAATCTGTTGTTTGTCCGGATAGAAGAATACTTTTAAGAAAAACCTTAACCTCTTGTGATACACCGATGGCATAAATTATTGATAAACTATCATTTATCAGAATGTTCGGGTCGGCAGGGCTTGATAAGCTGTCAACAAAAGAAAGTATGTCAATATTTATCTTTTTTCCATTTCTTGTATATCCATTTGATATCATTATGTCGCTAAACTGGCTACGTCGGGGTAAAGTGTCTGCATTAATCCAGAGTTCATGATACTGCGGCTCTTGATGGTAGGCAGGCCATCCGGCAACGCTTGGTGGGTCCCCAATATTTTGTTGCATATTAGAGGCTTGCGTACGGATATAATCATGCATATAATAATGATTTACAGTGTCTGTTGATATCGGGAAAGTTAAATTAAACTCTCTACTTAATCCAACACAAAAATCAATTGGACTCTTGATTAAGCAGGCCCTATTTACTGGATCAAAGAAATGTTCGCTGCTGAAAAGTGCTTTTAAGACGGGTTTTATTTCATAATTACTATTCCTGAAAATAGTAGCTAATGGTGCAATAATATTCGCTTCTGTGGCGTCGTCAATCTCATAATAAATAAAAAATCGGTATAAACGGCGGCAAATATAAAGTGCTGTTTCAGGTTGTTGAAAGATCATATTGATCAATTCATCTACTTCTGATGCGCCATTTACTCCAGTTTTCCCGGTTATTATGACATTATTATAAAACGCTGAAAATTGTTTGTTTCCAGTGTCATGTCTGTTTGGATCAAATGTTGAACTAATACTTGTTGCATTAACTGTATATCCTGTTAATACTCTTGCGGCCTGCCTAACATCGTTTTCAGTATAATTGGATTTAGGCCCTTTTCCTAAAGTGAATAATTCTTGTAATTCTCTTGCGTAATTTTCATCAGGAGAGTTTTTATTATTTAGATAGCCGTTCAAATAACGGAGCATTCCCGGATCAGTCGTTATTTCTTTAACTAAGGTTTTGAAATTGCCAATTGCTAAACTTCTAATTAATGCATTCTGCTTGTAAGCATATCTTGGATCATTAATATCTAGGGTTTCTGTGGCAAAATGATTATGCCAAAATAAAACCATTTTTTCATGTATAGAAGTGCTTTGGTTTAGCATTAAGCCAATCCACCATGATTTTAGTGAAGAGTTTCTACGGGAAGTATTATTTCCATCAAGATTAGCATTTACCCAAGTTTGTCCTAATGGAACAATTGGATCTGTGTAATTTGCATCGTTATAATTATTTACCGGAGGAGAAGGTTTAGGTTCAGCTGTAAAAAGTATATTCAGGATTTCATCTAAAGTTTTGCCCCTTAAATTGTTAAGGTCCGATTGCTTGATGCCAAATAGAACTCTTTTTAATAAATGGCTAATATCTTCATTTTCTAATGGTGGAGAATATGGAATTAACCTCGCATTTGTACGAAATACAGTAGGATTTGTTTTTGAGCCAAGGAAACTTCTTCTATCCATTAAGGATTAAAATATTGATATTTACTAATCAGTTTATAATTTTATTCTATCCTCTAAAATATAGAATATTTGTCAAGGTTTTATAATATTTCAATTTTAAAATGAATGAATCTTATTAAATCTTGTCTTTAGGGTGGCTTTCGGGCTCTCCAAGATCTTTATTCATCGTTTCCATAAATTCTTTTTTGTCTTTTTGATTCCATTTGATTAAGAAAAGGAGCAGGATGATTATAAAAATCAAAATGACAACAATAATTAAATAATCGGTTTTCATGGCTAGACATTTATTAATTAGTAAATATTAATAAGCAATGTTAATATAAGATTAATTCTGAATCATTTTTTGATGCCTTATTAGTTTAACAATCAATTGTTGTTTCTTAATCATCAAATGGCTTATATTTATCTCAGTTTTTTAAATAATAAGTTTTATATCCATCCTTTTTCTTTGTAGGAGAATAATATCATATCCAATAAATCTAGATTATGAACTACCTATTTCTTAGTTTTTCTATTGCTTTTAGTGTCTTTGGATACTTTTTCGATCTACTTGAACTTAAAAATGAGGGACTGCAGTCGGGAATAAAAATAAATGAAACAGAAATAACAACTGTTGCACGAAATCTAAATGTTCCATGGGAAATTGCTTGGGGTCCAGATAATAAAATTTGGATCGCCGAACAGGAAGGTTTAGTTAGTAGGATAGACCCAAATACGGGTAAGAAACAGGTTTTGTTAAAATTAACAGATGTTTGGAAGTTAAGGACTTCCGGATTACTAGGAATGGCTCTTCATTCTGAGATGAAGAAATATCCTTATGT
>JBIHZP010000095.1:0-5258 GCA_044231315.1 Daejeonella sp.
ATCGCTTTAAATGTTCCATTATAGCTCGGGACATTGTCTGGTCCAAATTTCATATTAATGTCGGTTGCTAAGCGACCAGCCTTAGTTTTAAATTCTCCAAAAGTGATAAAATTGTTGATGAATCCGGAAAAGCGGCCTTTGAAATTTATGGTTCCTAATTTATTGGCAAAGTCAGGGATGAGCGACTTTTTATTTCCGGTTGCACGAGCAATTATAAAATCTATATCTTGTTTATTAGTAGATATTTGCTCAAAATTCAGGTCCATTAAGGTTTGTTTAATTAGGGGCAAACCTTTAAGTGAAAAATCTCCTTTTACATAAGTTGCTTGTCCGCTTTGAATAATTAAATCTTTTGCCTTCAGATTATTTACATATCCCGAAACTTTACCGTTAAATTGTAGTAGAATGGTGGATCTGGCTAAATTGGGTGAAAAAAAGGCGATGTCAGAACTGTTTATTTTCGAATTCTTGAAATTTGACTGCATAAATACCTTGCTGATGAACTTATTAAAGTCCCTGAAGCTTGAGTATTTCATCAGAAAGTAATCGCCTATTTTGCTGTTTTCGGTTTCAAGTAAAAGATTCTTGAACTCCATCTGATTGGTGTCTATTATGGCATTGCTTGTAAGATTTTTCAGATAAAAGCCAGATTTTTCTTTGAAAGTCATACTTTTCACGCTCATTTTGGCGAGGTGATTTTTTGTATCCAGTCCGGTAATTAGGGTACTAAAATTTCTTAAATAAATATCATTGAAGTTTATTCCTTGACTAGCTGTGGAATTATTATAATTCTTGTATTTAAATGAGATATTGCTTAATTGTAATTGGTCTAAAACCAAATCCAGCGTTTTGCTTTTTTGCTTTTTTACTTTTTTTGCTGGCTTGAAGTAGTTTATGATAAAACTCAGGTTCGTGCTTTTGTCTTTATATTGCTTCAAATAAAACTTACCATTATCCATTTGCACAGACTTAACTGATATTTTATTGAGGTCTAAAGGAATGAAGTTCAGTTGAACTTTAAACCTGGGGGAGAAGAGTAGGGTATCTTTATCTAAATCTTCGACATAGAGCGTATCTAATTCTAATGTTTTGAAGGATTTAATATGCAATCCGCCCACATAAACTTTTGTATTTAAGTCTTTTGAAAGCTTTTCAGCGGCTTTTTTAGCTAGATAAGTTTGTACTGGCCTAAATTGTAGAGACATAAATAGTCCAATGAGCAACAATAAAAATGTTGTCATCACCCAAAATGCTATTTTTAGTCCTTTTTTGATAAATTTGTAATTAAATAATCTTTAACAATTTTAATCTTAAGTTTTGGCAATTATCCTGGGCATTGAGTCTTCTTGTGACGATACTTCGGCATCCATCTGTGTTAATGGAAAAATATGCTCAAACATTATCGCTAGTCAGGTAATCCATCAAAAATATGGTGGAGTAATTCCTGAATTAGCATCAAGGGTTCATCAGCAAAACATTATTCCCGCTGTTCATCAAGCAATTGCTGATGCAAAAATACATAAAAATGACATTGATGCGGTCGCTTTTACACGCGGACCAGGATTATTAGGCTCCTTAATTGTTGGAACCTCCTTTGCAAAGGCTTTTGCACTAGCAAATGCTTTGCCTCTTATTGAGGTAAATCACATGCAGGCACATATTTTGGCGCATTTTATTGATGAAAATAAGCCTTCATTTCCATTTATTTGTTTAACCGTTTCGGGCGGGCACACACAAATTGTTTTGGTGAAAGATTATTTTGATATGGAAATTGTGGGTCAAACAACAGATGATGCTGCGGGTGAAGCTTTTGATAAAACAGCTAAAATGCTTGGATTGCCTTATCCCGGCGGACCATTAATTGATAAATATGCTAAGGAGGGTAATAAGTTTGCCTTCAAATTCCCTGAACCACAGGTCCAAGGTCTTGATTTCAGCTTTAGCGGATTGAAAACTTCCATCATGTATTTTGTAAGAGATAGGTTAAAAGAAGATCCAGATTTCTTGCAAAATAATCTTGTCGATGTTTGTGCCTCCGTTCAGGAGCGTATTATTACCATTCTGCTGAATAAATTAAAAAAGGCAGCAGTGCAATTTGATATAAAAAATATTGCGATTGCTGGTGGGGTTTCGGCAAATTCGGGATTAAGAACCGCTTTAAATCAAGCGGCTGAAGAATTAAATTGGAACGTTTTTATTCCTAAATTTGAATATTGTACTGATAATGCGGCAATGATTGCCATTGCTGGACACTATAAATTTCTAAACCAGGATTTTGTTGGACAAGATGTTGCTCCAATGGCCCGAATGAAGTTTTAATTTTTTTATGCTTCCTTATAAATCATAAACAGGAGCTTTACAAACGTATATTATGAGCGCAGTTAGTCTTATTTTCTTTTTAGTTTTCTTAATTCCTTTAACAGGATTATTGGTTTGGGTGATGCGTCAGGATAAGCGCAAGGGTAAAATAGGACTCTATGTGCTCGCTTTTATTGTAATTGTAGGTGTTTGGTTTATGTATTTTATGACCAAGGGTAAGTAGTTTTTCCAGGCTTCTTTTTAAACAATTCTGTTCTTTTTTCTTGTGCCTGCTGTTGCTCATTTTTGCAAACAGTTTTTAGTACAAAATAAACTTGCATTAAACTTCTTTATTGTCGAATTTAACAGCGTATAATATTTAACCTATAAGGTTGGAATTTTCTATGTGTTCTATATTTTCCAGTTTCTAGTAAAATTATTTAAAAATGAAAAGAATCAATATTCTGTGTTTTGTTTTTTTACTTTTTGTGAGCTCGATGCAAACTTATGCTCAGCCTGTCGAGCAAAATGTAAAAGTTATTGTTGCTCCAGATCATGCGGATTGGCAATATAAATTAGGTGAGAAAGTCAAATTTAAGATTTCCGTCCTCCAATATGGTAATCCATTAAAAAATGTGAAGGTGAAGTATGAATTGGGGCCTGAAAGAATGGCTTCTGAAATGAACGGTGCTCTTCAACTGGAGGATGGCCAACATACAATTAACGCGGGCACCATGAAAAGTCCTGGTTTTTATCGTTGTACTATAACGGCTGAAGTTAATGGCAAAACGTACAGAGGTTTAGCCACTGTTGGGTTTGAGCCAGGCCAAATAAAGCCTGCTGCAGATGCTGTGCCTGAAGATTTTCTTAAGTTTTGGGATGATGCAAAAGCTGATTTGGCCAAAATCCCAATCGATTCAAGGATGACTTTATTGCCGGAACGCTCTACAGAAAAAGTAAATGTATACCATGTAAATTTTCAGAACTTCCGATTAGGTAGTAGGATTTATGGAATTCTCAGTATTCCTAAAAAGGAAGGGAAATATCCAGCATTATTAAGAGTGCCCGGAGCCGGTGTTAGGCCTTATAATGGGGATGTAGCTACTGCTGAAAGAGGTGTAATTACTTTGGAGATAGGTATTCATGGTGTCCCTGTGAACATGGATCCGAGTATTTATACCAATTTAGCTTCTGGTGCGCTTTCTGGTTATCAGTCTTTTAACCTCGACGATCGTGACCGATATTACTATAAAAGGGTTTATATGGCCTGCATTAGAGCCAATGATTTTTTAACCTCCTTAGCGCAGTATGATGGCTCAACCCTAGGAGTAACTGGCGGTAGTCAGGGTGGTGCTTTATCCATTGTTACCGCGGCACTTGATCCACGGGTTAAATTTTTAGCGGCGTATTACCCAGCTTTAAGTGATCTAACAGGCTTTATGCTTGGTCGCGCTGGTGGATGGCCGCATTTGTTTAATCAAGCGAATATTAAACAAATTAGTAGTGCCGATAAGTTAAAAACCACCGCTTATTATGATGTGGTCAATTTTGCAAAAATGTTGAAAGTGCCGGGTATGTATAGCTGGGGTTTTAACGATGAAACTTGTCCCCCAACATCTATGTATGCCGCCTACAACGTTATTTCCGCACCTAAAACCTTGTTTTTAGCCCAAGAAACTGGTCATTGGGTTTATCCCGAGCAGCGTGAAAATATGGATGGCTGGCTTCAAAAGCAGCTTCGAGTAAATTAATTATTAAATATTAGTGCATAAAAAAGCCCGCATCATTGATGCGGGCTTTTTGTTTTATGATTTTTATTTTTTGAATTTCTTGAATATTATTCTTTTTCTTCAAGCTTTCCGGCAGAAACGGTATCCTTGATTTTAGCTTCAAGTTCATCCATTAAGTCTGGGTTGTCAAGTAATAATTGCTTGACTGCATCACGCCCTTGACCCAATTTTGTATCACCATAGCTGAACCATGAACCTGCTTTTTTGATAATTTCAAAGTCAACACCTAAATCGATAATCTCACCAGCCTTCGAAATTCCTTGTCCGAACATGATATCAAATTCAGCAATTCGGAAAGGAGGGGCTAATTTATTTTTCACCACTTTTACTTTCGCTCTGTTTCCAGAAACTTCATCAGCATCCTTAATTTGAGAAATACGACGGATATCTAAACGTACAGATGCATAAAATTTAAGGGCGTTACCACCAGTAGTAGTTTCAGGACTTCCGAACATTACACCAATCTTATCACGTAACTGATTGATGAAAATACAGCAACATCCGGTTTTTGAAATTGTACCTGTTAATTTACGCAATGCTTGCGACATTAAACGGGCATGAAGCCCCATTTTTGAATCACCCATCTCGCCTTCAATCTCAGCTTTTGGCACGAGGGCAGCAACGGAATCGATTACGATGATGTCAATAGCACCAGAACGTATCAAATTATCAGCAATTTCTAAAGCCTGCTCACCATTGTCTGGTTGAGAAATTAATAAGTTCTCAATGTCAACACCAAGTTTGCTTGCATAGAATTTATCAAACGCATGTTCTGCATCAATAAAAGCTGCAATACCACCTTTTTTCTGTGCTTCGGCAATGGCATGTATGGCAAGAGTAGTTTTACCGGAAGATTCTGGTCCGTATATCTCAATAACACGTCCTTTCGGAAGTCCACCAATACCTAATGCAATATCAAGGCTTATGGAACCGGTTGATATAGACTCAATCGCCTCCACTGCATTATCTCCTAATTTCATTACGGTTCCTTTTCCGTATGATTTTTCAAGTTTATCCAGCGTGAGCTGTAAAGCTTTTAATTTATCTGCGTTGCTCATTTTTTTAGTTTATCGTCCCCAAAAATAAAAATTTTATTTAGAAATACTAAAAATTTTATCAAAATGTGTGAATATTTTTAGTAAACGGTTTTCAATATATTATTTAATTGAT
>JBIHZP010000096.1:0-5252 GCA_044231315.1 Daejeonella sp.
ATGCACCAGAAACTCCCAGTCCACAAACCCTTCCTTACACCCAAGATTTTGGTAATTCTGCATTTAGCATTCTGCCAAACGGATTTGTAGTTTGGCGTACACCAAGTATATTTACAAGTCAATCACAGGCAGAAGCATCTGCAGCATATGCCAAAGGCAGTGTTTCATCTAGAAATACCGCATTAACTACTTCTTTAACTCCTTCAAATGCAGTTTATGGCTATGGAGTTCCTGATGCAAATTCTCTTACTAATGCTTCAGTTGGATTTTTAGTAAGATCTACTAATAGCCCTCAATTAGCTATGGCTATCAATACCATCGGCCAATCGGGTATTAGTTTAAATTATGATATTCGGGTAGAAAAGGCTGGCGATATTGGTGGTGCAGTAGTTGCACAGTATCGCCTTGGTAATTCTGGTAATTGGAATACAATTGATGGTTCCAAAACTGATGTTACTGCTGGCACTAGCGCTGCCCCTGTTACCTTAGTTACCAACCTTACACTTCCTGCAGAATGCAATAATCAGCCCAATGTCCAAATTAGGTGGGTAACTTGGAATGCTTTGAGTTGTATTTTTGCTTTAGACAATATTTCCGTTAATGCGCAAGGGAGTATAATTAATAGTCCACTAGCAAGTAATATTAGCCCAACATCTGCTAATTTAGGTGCCACTATTGCACCTGAGGCGGGTTCAATTACTGAAAAAGGTACTCTTTATTCCACAACAGCTGGGGTTTTAGCAACAGATAATTTATTAGCTGAGGGAAGTACTGCACTAGGCACCTTTGGTCATGAACGCACGGCTTTAAATCCAGAAACTTTATATTATTTTAAAGGTTATGGCGTAAGTTCTTCTCAAACATTCCTTTCTACTGAATCTAGATTCAGAACACTTTCTATGCCTGCTTTGTCGGCTACTTCTAATCATGTTGCGGTGGTTCTTGCTCAAGATAAAGTAGATGTTAGCTGGGCAGTGGCAAGTTTTCCTTCAACAGGGGCATCGGCTTCTGGCTACCTTTTATTGAGGGCCAATCATCCAGATGTTCCTTCTCTTACTTATGCAAATGGACTAGCTCCAGTAGCAGCATCAAATACAATAATTGTTAATGATGCACTTGCTAGTACAGCCACTTCACTTCAAGTAAGTGGTTTAAATGCAAACTCTAACTATAATTTTTTACTTGTTCCTTATACTTGGGATGGGCTTAATTTAGGAACGCGCAATTATTATACTACAAATTTAGTAGCTTTCAATGCTACTACCTTATCTGAACCAAGTTCTGTTGTAACTGCTGTTCCTACATTTATTACTCATAATTCAGTTTCAAGTGGTGGTACAAGTGTAAGTAATGGTGGTGGTACGCTAAGTGCTAAGGGTATGGTATGGAGCACGAGTGCAAACCCAACACTTGCAGATGATAAGCTAGACGCAGGTACGCTTAATTCCGATTTTACTAGCCAAATAACTGGCTTGAGTCCAGAAACGATTTATAATGTTAGAGCTTATGCTACCAATAATGCAGGTACTCAATATGGTGAAAATCTAACTTTCAGAACATTATCTGCACCTGTTTTGGCTGCTACTAGTAATCATATTGCGGTAGCAATTGCTCAAGATAAAGTTGATATCAGCTGGTCAACAGCAAGTTTTCCTGCCACAGGGGCAACAGCAAGTGGCTACTTTTTATTGAGGGCTAATCATCCAGATGTTCCCTCTCTTACCAATACAAATGGAGAAGCTCCAGTGGCGGCTGCTAATACTGTAATTGTGAGTGATGCGATTGCTAGCACGGCAAGTACTTTTCAAGTTAGTGGACTTAATTCTTATACTAGGTATAATTTCGTACTGGTTCCATATACTTGGGATGGTGTTAATTTAGAAACGCGTAATTATTATACTACAAATTTAATAGAATTTGATGGATTAACTTTACCTGGTCCACCTTCTATATTTACAATACCTCCAACAGCTATTACTATTAATTCTGTTACAAGTGGTGGATCTGATGTAAACAATGGCGGCGGAGTATTAAGTGCTAAAGGTGTGGTTTGGAGTACGAGTATAAATCCAACACTTGCAGATAATAAGCAAGATGCAGGAACAGTGACTTCCGATTTTACTAGCGAAATAACTGCTTTGAGTCCGCAAACGCTTTACAATATCAGAGCTTATGCTACTAATAGCAATGGAATAGCGTATGGTGAAAATGTCAATTTCAGGACACTTTCTAGTCCTGCTTTGTCTGCTACCAGTAATAATACCGCAGTTGCAATAGCTCAAGGTCAAGTTAATGTTAGTTGGACTGGAGCAAGTTTTCCAGCAACGGGAGCATCGGCTGCTAGTTACCTTTTATTGAGGGCTAATCATCCAGATGTTCCTTCAATTACCAATTTGAATGGAGTAGCTCCGGCAGCGGCTGCTAATACAATTATTGTAAGTGATGCTATTGCTGGAACGGCAAATTCCTATCAGGTTACTGGATTAGATTTTTATACCAGATATAATTTCGTACTGGTTCCATATACTTGGGATGGTGTTAACTTGGAAACGCGTAATTATTACACTACAAATTTAATAGCTTTTGATGAATTAACCTTTGCCAAGCCAAGTTCTGTTACAACCATTAGTCCAACAAGCATCACCCATAATTCTGTTTCAAGTGGTGGTTCTGATGTGAATGATGGTGGCGGTGTATTAAGTGCTAAAGGTGTGGTGTGGAGTACAAGTATAAATCCAACAACCGCCGATAATAAATTAGATGCAGGTACGGTCACTTCTGATTTTACTAGTTTAATTACAGGCTTGAATCCGCAAACGCTTTATAATTTAAGGGCTTATGCTACTAATAATGCAGGCACGCAGTACGGCGAGAATAAAACCTTTAGAACACTCTCAAATCCTGTAACTGTACAGGCAAATAATTTTACGGCCTTGTCAAATAATAGTTCTGGGACTAAAATTGATTTAAGTTGGACCGCAGCAAGCTTCCCAGCTACGGGAGCAAGTGTTAAGGGCTATGTAATTTTATATTCTGCTGAGAATAATGTGCCAACCTTCGCGAGCATAAATGGAGAAACTCCTGCTGCAGGTGTCAATACTTTTATGCTAAGTAATGCTGTTTCGGCTACTGCTACCAGTTATAGCATTACAAATTTAGTCAATTCCCAATCGTATAATTATCTTTTGATACCTTATACATGGGATGGAAAAAATGCGAGCACCTATAATTATTTTATCACAAATGCTGCAAAAGCTACTTCAGTTAAATTACCAATCTTAACAGCCTCTGGGCCAGCAACTTTTTGCATAGGGAACAAAGTTACATTGAGCACCAATACTGCGCTAGGCAATAGTTGGTTCAGAAATGGAATTGCAATTTCTGGGGCAAATGCGCAACAATATATTGCTACAGAGAGTGGTCTATATACTGCAAAAGTAAATTGGGGTACCGTAACAACAACATCTCAAGCTATTCAAGTAACTGTAAATCCATTGCCAGTGCCTTCAGTAACCTCTAGTGAAGGAACAAAAATTAGCAAGGGTTTTACAACGCAACTTAACGCATTTAATGGTGTCACGTATAAATGGTCGCCAAACATTTACCAGTGGATAGATAACCCAAACATTCCTAACCCAATAGTTAAGCCAGATGTAACTACAACATTTACGGTTACGGTGACTAATGCAAACGGTTGTGTTGCGACAGAAAGTATCACCATAGAGGTTGATAATGATTATAAAATTACTCCGCAGACAATGATGACCCCAAATGGTGATGGAAAAAATGATTTGTGGATTATTAAAAATATAGAGTCTTATCCAGACAATGAGGTGAAGATATTGTACCCTTCTGGCAAAGAAATTTATCGCAAAAAAAGATATAATAACTCATTTGATGGAACCTTTAACGGTGATTACTTACCGACTGGCACCTATCTATATGTGATTTATCTGGGCGAAAGCAGGGGTACAATTCAAGGATATTTAACGATTTTAAGATAATTATACGATTATGAAAAAATACTCATTTCATTTTTATTTCGCTGCTAGATTAATTTTAGTCGTAGCGATATCATTGGTCTCTCAATTATCTTACTCACAATTGAGGCCTATTTATGCTCAGTATTTTCAAAATCCATACTTCGTAAATCCTGCCTTTGCAGGTGAGGCAAAGGGATTAGATTTAAATATGGTTTATAGTGTAAACGCAAATAATGCTCAGGGAGGCGCTTCCGTTCGTTCTGATTTTCAAGCAGTTTCAGCAAGCGTAAAAGCTGGAAAATCAGGTTTTGGTATTATTTTTCAAAATGATAGAGCTGGTTTACTATCCTCCAAACAGATTAAATTCACTTATGCTTATCATGTACAACTGAATGAAAAAAGTAATTTACGTTTTGGGCTTTCTCCTGGATTTAGCAATATTAGAGTTGATACTGAATCGGCAATGATTACAGATCTGGATGATCCATTTCCAATTGAATTCAATGATAGAAGATCAAACTTTGATGTGGATTTTGGAACGGCATTTACATCAGATCGCTTCACGCTACAAGTTGCATTGCCTAAGTTCAATCAGCTATTAGGGGAAACAGAAAACGAGGGTTTTAATCAAGTGGCGTATTTGGCTGCTAATTACCGGATAAAATTAAGCAATCAGAATAATGGATGGAATATTCAGCCAATGATTGCCTTCGCTAAAATCCAAAATACCAAAAGCAGGGTTGATATTGGTACTAAAATTAATTTGATTGATGATTCAGTCGGCTTTCTTGGCCTCTACCATAGCGATCAAAGTTTTTCAACAGGCTTGAACGTTAACCTAAAACAAGGCTTCATTCTTCAAGCGGTATATCACTCCTCAAGTACTATTTTTAATAGAGTGCAGCGGGATGCGATAGAATTTGGCATTAAAACCAATTTGTCGAAAAAGCAGGAATAAAAATGCAATCGTTTTCGTAAATATTTAGAGCTAATGCTTCTATATCGTCTACAATTTGTTTGCATATTTATCCTGCATTGGATGTTTTTGTAAAATTCAACAATTTTCAAATTGTTAAATAGAGCCCTCATGAATAGTTATTTCTTCAAGCGTTTGGTCACGCTTCTGACCTGTTTAATATTAGTAACTAATTTCTTGTGGGCTAATAGTAAAACAGATACTGTCAGTGTTTTCGCCAAAGTGCGTTCAAAGCAAGGGGATAAAATTAGTTTTAGTGAGTGGCGCATTTTTCCAACTAGGACAGTGGCTAG
>JBIHZP010000097.1:0-5171 GCA_044231315.1 Daejeonella sp.
CGCGTGATGTAAACCGCAGCAATAGAAGGAATACCAAAAATAAATACTGTTTTAAAATCTGCACGCTTTTGAAAGGCGCTTTGCACACCCCCCACCAAAGCAGTAGATCCAACTATAAATAACGAATAAGCGGTTGCTAAAATAGGATTAACACCCATTACATACACGAGAATTGGCACTGTGAGTATAGATCCTCCACTTCCAATTAAGCCTAGAGAAACACCAACAAGTACAGCAAGAAAGTAACCTAATATTTCCATATTTTTTATGATTTGCTTACAAAGGTCTTATAAGCTGGATAATCTAATGGTTACAAAAGTTACATTCATTTGTATTTTTTTAATAACCTGGTTAAAATTAAAAATAATTTATTAGTCAAGAGGATAGATTTAAGCTTATCTATTTATGATGATAATCATAGAAATTGAATGAGTTTAATTAATCACTAGACTGATTTATCCAGGCGATAAAGATTTAGATTGTCGGGCATTACAACAACTACTTCTATCCTCAGGAAATCAATGATATTTTTTTGGAGAGGGGGGCTAATTCTATTTTATATTATTCTAATTAACTTCTTCAAAATCTGATTGTAACTTAAGAATTAATTTTGCCGCTTGCTTGGTTTCCACAAGTTGAGCCTCATTAAGACCATTGACCAACGCTATATTCTTAGTTTTTGTACCTTCATTTGCAAAAGAAATCTCCGAGATAACGCCATTAAAGACATATTTGATTATCGATTCTTTTGGGGTGCCTGAACCCTGAGATTTTGTGGTTATCGCAATTGCATAGTTTTTATTTGGGTTGATGCATGCCCCAGCCTCTATGACAGAACCATTCTCATAAACAAATGCAATATCAACTATAGCTAATGTTGAAAGTTCGGGCGCTATGATTTTGTCTTTTTTACAACTCGAAAACAAAGCAAATATCACCAACAGTGTGTATTTAAAATTATGTTTCCTTTTCAAATTTACCTCGTAGCCATTCATAAAAAACAATTTATTTAAAAGTGTTTGAACTCATTTTTAAAATCAATAAAGAATAATCTGCTATTAATTTTGTGTGATTTCTATTTCTTTTATCACACCAATAGCTTTAACTATGTATTTACCAGCCTTCAAATTTTCAAAAATTACCTGTCCATTTTCAATAACTTTAGATGCTACCACAGTAGCATTACTCTCCAGAATAATTACCTCCCCTGACTTTGAATGCAGGACTTTTATTACCCCCTCCGCATAGCAAACAGCATTTTTTTTGAAATATGAAATCACAGGATTTATCATCACCGTCCACTCCTTGGTAAGCGACTTATCTTCAGATACAACTTTAAGCTGTACCGGATTAGTTAGATTAATTGAGTTGGATCCAGAAGTTATTTTATCAGTCCCGATAAAGGCGGTAGCACCCGGACTCAAAGTCAATATCGCGTTCAGGGCAGTCACATTCTGGCCCGGGTTAAAGGCTAGCGTGATTTTTGAGCCTTCAATGGAGATGCTTTTGCGAACAACATCCTTAAAACTGACGTCTAAAATCTCAGCAGAGGAACTTAAGACCGGTGCAGATTGAACCTGAAGGGTCCACTCCTTAATCACAGATTGGTCTTCAGATAAGATTTTAAGCTGAACGGGATTGGTTAGATTAATTGAGTTGGATCCAGAAGTTATTTTATCAGTCCCGATAAAGGCGGTAGCACCCGGACTTAAAGTCAATATCGCGTTCAGGGCAGTCACATTCTGGCCCGGGTTTAGAAAAAGTGTGATTTTTGAGCCTTCAATGGAGATGCTCTTACGAACAACATCCTTAAAGCTGACGTCTAAAATCTCAGCAGAGGAACTTAAGGCCGGGCTAGAAAAACTATATGCTTGTAATAGGTTGCCAGAATGTTGGTTAATAACAAATGGTTTAGTTTTTTCAATGTTTCTAACTATGTTTTTCACTGAATCATAGATCTTGAAGCTAACAGTTTCATTACTCTGGTTAGAAAAGACAGTAAGATATGCGAAATAACGATTTTGATTGGGCACAAAAATTAAATTGGCAACACCCCTGCATTCCCCGTTAACAAAAGCAGCTACTTTATCATTCGGGTTACTTAGCATACTGCCATCAATATTTACAAACCCAACATAGGTCATAGTATATTGAAAATCACTTTGATTTACAGACCAATTAGGGGCCTGTGCAAAAATCATTTCACTAAACATGCTTAGTATTACTACAAGTAAGAATAACTGCTTTTTCATTTTAAATTTGCCCCTGTTTTTAATACAATGTGAGCTTCAATTAATTAGCTCCTGAATATTTCACGATCTTGCTTACCACTATTTGCCCATTGAGCTTAATCTGTAATATATATACCCCATCCATGATATTTGGAAGTATTTTTATTGTATTTACCCCATTTTCAACACGTACTTCTTTATTGAAAACTAAGTGGCTTGTATTAGAGTAAAGAGAAATCACTGCTTGTTGAGCCCTATCTGCCCTTAATTCAAGGGTTAATTCGGAATCGAAAGGAGTTGGATAAATGCTGATATCACTTGATAGTTCGGTTATTATTATCGGCTTTGCAATTGTCCCTAATACATCATTGTTTTTAAAATTAATAGTAGAATTAGTTTTTTTCTGGCTATTGCCACTACCAATATGGAAAACCAATGTTTCTGGGCCCTCCCCATAAATAGTGACGAACGCAAGATCTTGATCACCTTTACGGGAAGCAATACCCTTTAATGCTCCTTTTGTATCATAAACCATCAATTCATTAAAGCCTTTAGGCATTTGAACAATAGCATTCATGTTTTGAGGATATTTCTTAAACTCTGGTCTAATTTGTTCTTGAGTGGCCCTCGCCATGCCAGCGTTAGAATTACTTGATTTATCACTATTCATATATTTGGTTACACCCATCGATTTAACCAAATAGGTTGGGTACTTCAAGGTTTGTTCTTTGGTAGATTTAAGCATGTATCCCTTTCCTGGTTCCAGGTATCTTAGGGTACCATTCCAACCAACTTTGGCATCATAAATAGCGAATAAATTTTGAGATTTAATCACATCTCCATCACTGGCATCAAAATAAGCTAATGCTTCGCTGGTTAATTGACTACTAGAAAAGGGGAAGGGGAACCAATTCCAGTTTCTATTAATTACAAAACTCCAGCTTGCAATATCAATGGGAGTGCCTTTAATGCTTAAAGTTTGCTCATTAGCCATAAATACTTTATACATCTTGGATACAGACAGGCCCCCGCTTGCGCTGATAGTACCTGACCAAGTTGGTATGGAAATATTTTTGGAATAAGTTTCCTGATCACTCCCATTTATAATCCGGTCATCTGTTTCTAAAAGTAGATTTTTAGTGAGCTGATTAATATCTCTAAAGTTAGCATCAAGAACATTCATTGACACCCAAGACCAGCCTTTGTTAATTGCGATATTTTGTTCCAAAAGTGTGGTATTGTCAAAAATGCTGGGGCTACTAAGTGAGCCCTTAATTCCGTTATCTTCGAAATCAAGAGTCAAATTATCATTTAACTTAGTTTCTAATATTTTCGCTTCCGAAGCATCCCAAATCTTAAATGTGATATTTTCACCTGTAACAACCTTGCTATAGACCGTCAGGAAGGCATAATATTGTAAATAAACAGGATTGTAAATAAGTTTAGCGACACCCCTAACTTCACCATTAACAAAGGCAGCTATTTGATCATAGGCATCTTCAGAGAAAACGCCGTTTACTTTAATCCTTCCCACTATGGTCATACTCTGATTGAATGCAGAAGAATTTACCGTCCAAAGAGGATCTTTGGCTAAAACTCTTAACTTAATTTGCAATTTTTCATCAAAGCCAAAGTCAGTTTGTAAATTTAAATTTTCAAGATATTCACCTGCCGAAAAATCCTTATCAATGGTAGCCGTAATAATGACTCTGCTATCTGGAGCAATCGTACCCGATGATCTACTCAGGCTCAACCATTTGGGCAGATTTGAAATAGTATAAGGATGACTTGTTCCACCTTTGTTCAATATTGTAATTTCAAAGGATTTTGTTAAACCGGCTTCTTTTACGATGTCAATAATTTCATTATAGCCTTCGGCATACCAAGTCACTTCATTACGCCTGTTGTAAGCCGTCCAGGTGATGGGTGATTGCTGCTCGTTATTGGCTGCATCAAACATGCTGTAGACTGTAATATCAAGCACTTGCCCTTCAATGGATGCTAAATCCTTAATAATCGGCTCAATAATCATTGCATTTCCACTGATTACACGATTTACCTCAAAAGAAATTAAGGTTCTTTCAGGCTTAATTGCTGGAGCATCACTTGAATAGTTAACCTTACTACCCGAACTTAATTTTGCAACACTAGAAATAACTTTTCTCGTGCCATCAACACGAAAATAGCTAGGACCTGCAGCAGATTCTGATTTATTTATTCGTGCATACAACATTAAACCAATACTCTCCTCATCGAGTTCAAAATATCTATCTCTATTAATTTGCTCCTCGTTTCTTAGGGTATTCCATAACTGAAACTCATCGATTTTACCAGTGAATTGTTGATCAACAGATTCAACTGCTAGATGTTTGAATCCACGAGCGCCCAACCATATTTTATTTCCTGAAAAGCCTCCAATAGAAGTCATATTATTAGAAGAAACTGATGCCCCATCCAGATATGTTTTTAAGGAGCCTTGTCTATTCAACAATAAGCTTACATGGTGCCAGCTATCATCCACAATTGATTTTGTAGTAAGCACGTACCTTTTGCCTTCACTACTAAAGCTTAGAATACCAGAGTTATTAATTTGAATCGCCCATTTATTGTCTAAGGAACCCGATTGATCCTCATCCGTACCATCGCCTCTGCCATTTGAAAATAAGGTTGCATTTTGCAAGGTGCTTGTTTTAACCCAAAAAGAGATAGTGGCATCCATTTCTTTAGTTAATTGAACAGAACCAACACTATCCAATTCCAAATGCTGATTGCTACTGAATGCATACGAAGTTCCTTTCGGCAAAATATCCCAAGCGGCCTTTACTTCCGCATGTTTGTATCTGGCCTTATCATTTGCAATTGTTCCTCTACCCTCATCCATTGGCCAAAAACCAATTAAATTGGCTTCATTCCCAATGAGCTTGTTACTCATTCGTGAAT
>JBIHZP010000098.1:0-5145 GCA_044231315.1 Daejeonella sp.
AGACCATAAAGGGCCGTGCCATATTTTTCTTGATAGAAAGAAAGAGGTTTTAAAAGACGGATAAGTGCAATTCCACACTCATGTTTAATCTGGTCACTCATAAGATATTCTGAGTTTGTAAAAATAGACATTTAAACGCTAAGAAACCAACGAAAAAACATTGAAAATGATCTAATATTGGTTCGAAATTAATATAAGTAAGGTAGTTCTTTAGGGTCATAGAAATTGTTCAATAAGTGATGGGAAAACAATCAGCAATAATAATAAAAACGCTAAAAAAACACTTATATATGTTTTGGCAGAGCTACTTTCCACAATTGTAGGTTGTTTAGATTCTTTTAAATAAGCGTTTAAAGGAATTTTAAAATAATAAAACAAGGAAACTAAAGTACTTATGGCAGCAATTATAACCATGATTATAATTATTGAAGAACCGGAGCTATTATAGGCATCCAATGCGGTAGAAATAACAAAAAACTTTGCTGTAAAACCAGCAGTTGGGGGTAATCCTGTAAGTGAGACGAGTACAATTACAAAGCAAGGCATTAAAATACTTAATTGCTTACCTAGGCCAACATATTCATCTATATTTTGTTTAGCTGTTTGATCTTCAATTTCATCTAGGATTAAAAATGCAGCCATATTCATAATCACATAAATAACCATGTAAAAAATGAGGGCTTTATACCCTTGTCCCGGTAAAACAAATAGCGCCATAAACATAAAGCCAGTATGCCCAATGGAGGAATAGGCAAGCATCCTTTTTGAATTGTTTTGCCAAATAGCAGCAAAATTGCCAAGAACCATGCTTGCTATGGCTATGGACGCTAAAATTGAATAAATTGTGCTAGAAGCGATGTTTACAGCTTGTAAAAGCATAATAAACTTGATTAAAATAGCAAAACCCGCAATTTTTGGTCCCGTGGATAAAAAAGCAGTAACCGGGCTTGGTGCACCTTGATATACATCTGGCGCCCAAAAATGAAGAGGAACAGCTGATAATTTAAAGGCAATTCCGACAAAAACTAGAGTTAAGCTTAGGGATAAAGCCAATGGCGACAAATTTTGCAGTCCTGAGATAAAGGAAAAATCGGTTAAATAAAGAGACCCTGTAAAACCGTAGAGTAGAGAAATCCCATAGAGCATAATGGCAGAAGCAACCGACCCAAACAGAACATATTTCAGGGATGCCTCACTTTGTTTTAAATCATTAGAAATATAGCCAACCATTAAATATGAACCTAAGGATACCATTTCGAGTGAAATATAAAGCATCAATAAATTTGACGACATGGCCATTAAATTCATCCCAAGATGAACTGCCAGTAGAATAGCATAAAGATCACCCGTACCTTTTTCATGTTCTTGAAGTGGTTTATTAAACCGAATAAACAAAACAAATAGAATGCTGACTAGGCAGAAAAGTATTTTAAAAAGAATGGATAGATGATTGAGAATAAGCATCCCACCAAATAAAACCTTAGGCTCTACATTTAAAAGTGAGAAACTATGCACAAAAACTAGCAGCACAATACCAATTGCTAAGCAAAAGCATAATTGAGGAAACTTTTTAGATAGAAATAAATCAGCTAATATAACTGTGAGAAATCCTATAATTAGAACAACCTCAGACTCAAAATACGACAGACTAGCAATCGTATCGTTAATGGATGAAGATATCAAGGGTATAAATTGATCCATTAGCCTAAAATTAATTGTACAAATGCAAGAATAGATGCATTCATCTTATCAAATAAAAGCGATGGAAAAATCCCGAGTGCTAAGGTTAGAATTACTAAAGGGACTAATGCGATTTTTTCGCGCATGTTCACATCTTTCAATTTTACTAGCCAATCCTCCCCTCCTTTTAATTGAATCTGACCAAAAAACATGCGTTGAAGAGTCCAGAGAAAATAAGCAGCACCCAATAGAATACCAACCGATCCTAAAACAGCCATCCATCGCGGGAGGAGTCCGTTGACCTGCTCAGAGTTAAATGCACCAATTAAACTAAATGCTTCGCCCATAAATGCAGAAAATCCGGGGAGACCAAGAGAGGCAAAAAATGCAATAATTACAAAAGCAGTGAACTGAGGCATTATTTCGGCTAAACCACGAAAATTTGCAATTTCACGGTCGTGCACACGTTCATAAATCATGCCCACCAAAAAGAAAAGCATGGCCGACAATGCGCCATGGCTAATCATTTGAAGCATGGCTCCGCTGATACCCTCGGTAGTAGAGGATGCAATGCCAAGAAGAACAAATCCCATATGCGAAACTGAAGAATAGGCAATTAAACGCTTTAAATCAGTTTGTGCTAGGGCGTTTAATGCTCCATAAAGTATGGAAATCACGCCAATTAAGCCGATCCACCAAGCAGATTGCAATGCTGCATCCGGGAAAATACTGTAGCAAATTCTAATTATTCCATAACCTCCAACCTTCAATAATAGCCCAGCGAGAATAATGGAAACTGCAGTTGGTGCTTCAACATGGGCATCCGGCAACCAAGTATGTAAAGGAACGATAGGCACTTTTATAGCAAACGCAATAAATAAAACTACAAAAGCTAGTAAACGTGCAGACATACCAAAGAGATTTTGATCGGCAAGGGCAGAAAAAATAGAGCCATCAGCATAATTAGCCGGATCCATCATCAAAATCATATTAAAAGTATGGTTCCCTGTAATAGGATCTGAAACTGAAAAATATAGGCCAATAATGACCAAAAGCATAAATACTGAGCCAAACAAGGTGTATAAAAAGAATTTAATTGCAGCATACTCCCTTTTAATACCACCCCATATTCCAATTAAGAAATATAAAGGAAGCAGCATCAATTCATAAAAAATATAAAAAAGGAAAAAATCAAGCGCACAAAAAACTCCAATTACAGCAGTATTTAAAAGAAGAAACAGTGAAAAATACGCTTTAAGTTTTGTTTTAATTTCCCAAGAAGCTAGCGTTGCTACAAAAGTAACTAGCGCAGAAAGAATTAAAAAGGGCATGGATAATCCATCAATACCTAGGAAATAATCAATCTCAAGATTGCCAATAGTGCCAAGATCTAGACGAATCCAAGATAATTTTTCTACCAATTGGAATTGGGATTCCTTATTTACACCAGCATGTATCGCTGAGGTATTAAATTTTAAATAAATAAACAGACTTAATACAAATTGAATCAAGCTAACTCCCAGAGTAATGTATTTAAACTGGCTTTCCACCCTATTGGGTAAGATTAGAATCAGTAAAGCGGCAATCAGCGGTAAAAAAATCAGTAGTGATAACATTAATTGTTCCCTCCCGAAAAAGCCATTACAGAAATTAACATTTTGATTAAGGTCATAAAAAATAAATTAAAATAAAAAATGTGATCACCAGCAAGAGCATTGTTGCTAAATACTGCTGCAATTTACCCGTCTGAAAGTTTTGTGCTAATCGCCCGATACCCTTAGCCAAACTACCCATAGCATTAACCAATCCGTCAATAAGGTATTTGTCGATCAAAATACTGATTGACGAAATAAATCTAACTAAAGAAGCGAATTTTAAAACGAGCGCATCGATCACTTTTTGATCAAACCAATAGGACAATTTAGAAGTTTTTTCAAGTGATGAGGTAAACACATAACTGTAAATTTCATTTAGGTACCATTCCCGCTTCGAAAAACGATAAAGAATATTTTGTTCGGATTTAAAAATACTGTTCCGCTTCACATAAAGCAAATAAGATATGAAGGTTAAAACAACTGTACCGAAGCTTAAAACAAGTGGAATAAGCCAATGGAAAAGATAGTTTTTTTGCATTAAACTGCTTGGAAACGCATTCCAGATCCAAGAATTTTCAAATGAAAATGGATTTAAAGAGAAAACAAAAAATAAGCAGAAAAATGCCAGGACGACTAAAACGTAGGACATTTTTTTAGGCGGATCTTTGATCTCCACAATTTGGTTGACAGTTAATAATTTAGACTTAACAAAAAACACTTTAAATAACAATCTACAAATATAAAAAACAGTTAACCAGTTAGTTATAACCATTAAATATGGAAGAATTTGAGCTAAACTATTCTTTGTTTCTGCCCATTCGAAAGCAGAAATTATAATTGCATCTTTAGAAAGATAGCCAGAGGTAAAAGGCAAACCTATTAGCGCTGCTGAAGCAAGACACATTCCAATAAATGTGAGAGGCATACTTTTCCGGAGCCCCCCCATCATTCGTATATCTTGATAATCAAAATCTAAGCCGAGCTTATCACGATAATGATGTAGCTGATGTATTACAGATCCAGCTGCCAAAAACAAGAGGCATTTAAAGAAGGCATGGGTTGTTAAATGGAGAATGCTCTCGGTATAAGCACCAATCCCCATAGCCATAACCATAAATCCTAGCTGAGAGATGGTTGAATAAGCTAAAATACGTTTAATGTCATTTTGAGTCAGGGCAATTGTTGCGGCCATAAAAGCCGTAAAAGCACCAATAAACACCATGATATTTAAAACAAAGGGATCAAAAATGGGATACACTCGGGCTATTAAAAATACACCTGCAGCAACCATTGTGGCCGCATGGATAAGTGAGGAAACCGAAGTTGGACCTTCCATGGCATCAGGCAACCAAGTATGAAGAGGAAATTGTGCTGACTTAGCAATAGCACCAATAAAAAAACCTATACCAGCTAAAGTAAGCCAAATTTCAGGGATTTGCTGAGTACCATACACCCAAAAATTATCCTTAATTATTGAGGAATTAATAAGTCCATTTTCACCAAAGAGCCTAGCAATATCAAGGGTATGAAATTGACCATAGATAATCATTATACCAACAAGAAAGCCAATATCACCAATTCGGTTCATTATAAAGGCTTTTTTTGCTGCTTGAGATGCCGCATGCTTCGTAAACCAGAAGCCAATTAATAAATAAGAAGAAAAGCCTACAAGCTCCCAAAATAAATAAATGAGCAATAGATTATCCGAAATGGATAATCCCAGCATGGAGAAACAAAAAAGACCCAAATAAGCCCAATATCTATGAATATTGGAGTCGTTTTTCATGTAAGACCTAGAATATATATGTACAAGAACAGAAATTCCTGAAACGAGGCTAATCATCAGCAAGGAAAGGTTATTTAGCAAAAT
>JBIHZP010000156.1:0-3821 GCA_044231315.1 Daejeonella sp.
TGGTACTGTATTTTTCAGAAAGAAATCTGATGATAAATCATACGTTTCAATTATTCCAAGAGTATTAGTTTTAGAAGATGCTGCACCTGTAAAGGTAAAGAAAGAGGCTGCTCCTAAGGTTGAAGCTGTTGCAACAGAAGAAGCTCCCTCAAAACCAGCTAAAAAAGCTGCCGCTCCCAAAGCTGCTGCTAAACCAGCTGCCAAGGTAAAAGCTGTTGATAATGCTGCTCCTTCAGAAGAAGCATAATCATTAAAAATATTGTTTTGAAAGCCCTAATGAAAATTAGGGCTTTTTTTATTGCTCTCTAATCAGTAATTGCTCTGCAAATCCTTTTAAAAGATCTTTTTTACCAGCCTCAACTGCTATTTGGTCCAATGCATGTAGTGCCTTGTTTACATAGTCTTCCATAACCATCACCGCTAGTTTTCTGACCTCCAGTTGATTGTATATCTTCGTAATTGCCTGAACCTTAGCTGTAGGATTGTTGGATGTTTCTATCCATTCATTAAGTTCATCGGCAATATTTCCTTTTGCGAGTTCCTTGGCTTTAATCAGCATGAAGGTTTTTTTATTTGAAAGGATATCTCCACCTACTTGTTTTCCGAATTTTTCGGGATCTCCATAAACATCTAAAATATCATCCTGTAATTGAAATGCCAATCCTAAATTTTCACCGAATTCGTAGAGTAATTTTGCTTGATCTTGCGCTGCACCACCTATTAAGGCTCCAATTTGCATACTTCCTGCAAGAAGTACCGCGGTTTTTTGCCTGATCATTTCGAGGTATTCCGGCAGACTGACATCATTTATTTTTTCAAAATTCATGTCGGCTTGTTGCCCTTGGCATACTCCGGAAGCTGTTTCGCTAAAAATAGCAAGTACATCTCTTAAAATATTATCTTCCACTTTGATCATGAGTTTGTAGGCCTCCACAAACATCACATCTCCAGATAAAATTGCGGCACTTTCATTCCATTTTATATGAACTGTAGGTTTTCCTCTCCTAATTGGAGCCTTATCCATAATATCATCATGCATAAGCGTGAAATTATGGAATATCTCAATGCCAATTGCAGCATCAAGCGCCTTTAAAACTTGTCCCCCAAAGATCTCTGTCGATATTAAGACTAAAACCGGACGCATACGTTTGCCACCTAATTGCATCAAATAGGTGATGGGTTCATAAAGTTCAGCTGGCTGTTCGGTGTATTGAGTATCGTTAATAGCCTTATTAATTAGGCCTTGGAGTTGTTCTATTGAATGCATTTATTAGATATAGGGTTTTACAAAATCAGCAAAAATGTCTCATGTGTTTTTTAAAAGAGTTGAAATATACGAAATGAGAACATTTAAAGCCAAATTTTTGAGCTTCATTTTATTGTAATGCTTAAAGGTTTGAATCAGAAAAACCGACTCTTTTTTAGAACCGGCTTTTCTGATATATAATTTCAATAACTAATTAGTCACGAACCAAGCTAAAATCTATCTGACGCTTTGCCAGATCAACTTTTTTTACGAGTATTCTTACTTCATCACCAAGCTGATATTTCTTTTTTCGCCTTTGGCCAATGATGCAATAGTTTTTTTCGTCAAGAACATAAAAATCATCATTTAAATCTCTTAATCGAATCATTCCTTCGCATTTATTCTCAATAATTTCAACATACATGCCCCATTCTGTCAGACCTGAAATGATACCATTATACTCCATGCCAATATTACTCTGAAGGAATTCAGCTTGTTTATATTTTACTGAAGCACGTTCAGCATCGGCAGCTTTCTTTTCCATTTGAGAAGAATGCATAGAAAATTTTTCATACTCCTCTTCAGAAACGGATTTTCCGCCAGCTAAGTAAAGCTCTAAAAGTCGGTGTACCATTACATCTGGATAACGTCGAATAGGTGAGGTGAAATGGGTATAATAATCGAATGCTAAACCATAATGACTGTGTTTCTTTGTTGTGTACACTGCTTTAGCCATCGATCGGATAGCTAGCTGAGTTAATACATTTTGTTCTTTTTTTCCTTCCACATCAGCCATTAAAAAATTGAGTGATTTGGCTGTCTCTCTTCCAGAGCTGATATCAATTTTATAGCCAAACTTCATAGCAAATTGTGAAAAATTCAAGAGCGCATCTTCTTTAGGAGTATCATGCGAACGGTATACAAAAGTTAGTTTTTGCTTTCCCGTTCCCTTTTTAGCTATAAATTCTGCGACTTTTTTATTCGCCAGCAACATAAAATCTTCAATGAGTTTGTGCGCATCTTTACGTTCTTTTGCATAAACACCTAATGGTTTTCCTTGTTCATCTAATCGGAATTTTATTTCAACACTTTCAAAGCTTATAGCTCCATGTTTAAATTTACGTTCTCTAAGAATATAGGCTAATTCATTCAATTTGAGAAGCTCTTCGCTGTGTTTGCCGCTTTTATTTTCTAATATTTCTTGAGCATCCTCATAGCTAAATCGAGTATCAGAATGAATAATTGTCCTGCCAAACCATTGTTCAATTACATTGGCCTCATTATCAAGCTCAAATACGGCTGAGAAGCATAGTTTATCTTCATTGGGCCTCAATGAGCATAAGCCATTTGATAAGCGCTCAGGGAGCATAGGAATCACTCTGTCGACTAAATAGACGGACGTGCCTCGTTCAAAAGCTTCTTTATCGAGAGCAGTACCTTGTTTTACATAATGTGATACGTCTGCGATATGCACCCCAATTTCTACATTGCCATTATCAAGTTTTCGGAATGAAATTGCATCATCAAAATCTTTCGCATCAATTGGATCTATAGTAAAAGTTAGCACATTACGGAAATCTCTTCTTTTTGCAATTTCTTCAGGGGATATTATTTCTTCAATGGCTTCTGCTTGCTTTTCAACTTCATCTGGAAATGCTAATGGAAAGCCATAATCAGCTAAAATGGCATTCATTTCAGCGTTATTCTCACCTTGTTTTCCTAAAACATGAGTTATCTGTCCGATAGGATTTTTGGCGTCTTCTGGCCAATCAACAATTCTAGCGATGGCTTTATCCTTATCTTTTGCTCCATTTAAGCTATCAATTGGAATAAAAATATCATGAAGCATTTTACGGTCATCAGGAATGAAAAATGCAAAGCGATCGGAGAGATTTACAATTCCTGTAAAATCCATTTTCGCCCTTTGTAGGATCTCAACTACTTCACCATCCTTTTTACGACCTTTATTTTTGGCATAAACATAAACTTTTACTATGTCGCCGTGAAGGGCATTGCGCAATTTTCTAGGAGCAACGTAAATATCTTCTTCAAACTCATCTTCACTAACAATATAGGCTGATCCATCGGAGGTCATATCAACCTTACCCGTAACGAAAGTCTTTAATTGCTTCAGTAAAAATTTGCCTTTTTCAGGCTCGTTTAATATTCCTTTTTTTGTTTCTTCTTTCAGGATCTCTAAAATTAATTCTCTGGATTCATCATCATGTAGATTTAATTTTGAAGCTACCTGCTTATAGTTAAGAGGCTTATTTCCTGATTTTTCAAAAACATCTGTGATGAGTTTGTTAAGTACCAGATTAAAGCTATTGGATTTCTTTTTTGACATTTTTTACTAATTTTCTGTAATATAAGGCTTCGCGGACTAATAATAACTAGTCTAACAATTTGATAACATAAGAATGACTGCTTTGTTTAGGATGATTAGTCTTGAACAATGGTAATTTGTTCATCTGAAAGCAAAGCAAGTGATTTAAATCGAAGTAAAATTTGTGCTGTAGTAATCACATCCTTTTCACAGTAGGTTCGTATTCGCTCAATATCATTTTCTTTCCAA
>JBIHZP010000099.1:0-5061 GCA_044231315.1 Daejeonella sp.
AATTAGCATTTTCTAAAGCAGCAAGGCATGACTCTAAGGCTTTTCGGGTTGGATTGGTACCTCTTGAATATTCAAAACCCTTATTATCGCCAGGAGATTTCTGCCAATAGGTGGAAGTTTGAAATATGGGAGTCATTATTGCACCTGTACTTGGGTCAGGCTCTTGTCCCGCATGAATAGCTTTTGTTCCGAATTTCATGATGATAATTTATAATTGGTTGTTTTTTGAAAATTTATGCTTAGTTAATCTTATTTTCAAGCTCCGACTTAAATTTATAGCCCAATTGCTTGCTTGTAGGGTATCCAGAAGTAGAACCCATAAATTGTTTTTCTTCCAAGCTAATCAATCGTACACTTTCAAAAGGAGGTGTTAAGAGATCAAATTCCATGCAATAAATAATAGCTAATTCTAAAATTTTACGAATTTGTTCTTTCTGTATTTTCCCTTTGTGGAAAGAGTTGAAAAGAAAACCTAATTGGCTCTGACCATCCACAAAAAAGTGCTCGTCTTTATTAATAAAAATCCGTCCGATTAAATTACCCACGTCTGCCGCTCTGTTGTATTTAAGTGAATCTGCTAAAAAGTTGTGAATATGAATAATTCCGCAATACTGCCTGTAGGGATCATTCTGAACGTATTTTAGCTTATTTACCTCATGTTCGGGAGGAAAACTAAAAACATTACTATGCATAGATAGAATTAGAACATCGCCAGAAAATTTGAGCTGAACTTCAAAATCACCACGGTCGGAATAGCTTACTTCAACTAATTGACTTTTTCCGGCAAAATCAGCTTGCATATCTAAACAGATTTCATTCAAAACCTGTTTAAATTGATTAAATACATCTGATGTTTTTTTGAAAATTTGCTGTTTTATAGTAGCCTTATTTTCAAGTAGCTTTAAAATATGCTGATATGATTCAACTTCCTCCATATTGAAAAATCTGAGTCTCTAATTAATAAGCTCTAGCAA
This sequence comes from Daejeonella sp., assembly GCA_044231315.1. Lineage (GTDB taxonomy): Bacteria > Bacteroidota > Bacteroidia > Sphingobacteriales > Sphingobacteriaceae > Daejeonella. The sequence goes on from JBIHZP010000099.1 coordinate 975, forward strand.
ATAAAACGCGCTGGGTTGAAGGTTTTCCGGTAAGCATGCAAACACCATCCTCCAGCTTATTATCCAAAGGAATACATCTAATGGTAGCTTTGGTTTCATCTTTAATTCTTTTTTCTGTTTCAGGAGTACCATCCCAATGCGCAGATATGAATCCAGCTTTATTTTCTAAGAGATCCTTAAATTCTTCATATGAGTTTGCTTCGCGCGTATTTTCTTCTCTAAATCTCAAAGCTTTTTGATAGATACTATTTTGAATATCAACCAATAGGTTTTCAATATGTAGCACTAAACCATCTCTAGAAATGGTTTGTTTTTCCTTTGTATCACGTCGAGCAATTTCAATGGTTCCATTTTCAAGGTCGCGCCCTCCTATTGCTAATCTTACTGGCACGCCTTTCATTTCATACTCCGCAAACTTAAAACCCGGACGAAGCGTATCGCGATCATCATATTTTACAGAAACATTCTTGCTTTTCAACTCTTTAGATAATTCTTTAGCAAGGATAGAAATCTGTTCTAATTCTTCATCGGAACGATAAATAGGAACAATAACCACCTGGATTGGAGCCAGCTTTGGAGGAAGTATTAGTCCCGAATCATCAGAATGCGCCATAATTAAAGCACCAATTAATCGAGTGGATACTCCCCAAGAACTTGCCCAAACATAATCCAGTTTACCTTCTTTACTGGTAAATTTAACATCAAAGGCTTTGGCAAAATTCTGACCTAAGAAGTGTGATGTTCCGGCCTGGAGAGCCTTTCCATCCTGCATTAAGGCTTCAATGCAATAGGTATCTAAGGCACCAGCAAAACGCTCATTGGCAGTTTTTTTGCCTTTAATAACAGGTACAGCCATCCAGTTTTCAGCAAAATCAGCATATACTTCAAGCATGCGTTCAGTCTCTTCAATAGCCTCCTGAGAAGTTGCATGGGCAGTATGCCCCTCCTGCCATAAAAACTCAGCAGTTCTTAAAAATAGTCGCGTTCTCATTTCCCACCGAACAACATTGGCCCATTGGTTAACAAGAATAGGCAAATCACGATAAGATTGAATCCAACCTTTATATGTATTCCAAATGATGGTTTCAGAAGTCGGACGGACAATTAACTCTTCCTCAAGCTTTGCATCTTCATCCACTACGATATTACCATTCCCATCATTTTTCAGGCGATAATGAGTTACAACTGCACATTCGGTTGCAAAACCTTCTACATGGGATGCCTCTTTAGAAAAAAATGACTTCGGGATGAATAATGGAAAATAAGCATTGCTGTGTCCCGTATCCTTAAACATTTTGTCTAAAGCCGCTTGCATATTTTCCCAAATCGCATAGCCATAGGGCTTTATGACCATACAACCCCTAACTGCAGAATGTTCGGCCATGTCAGCCTTTGCAACAAGTTCATTATACCATTGCGAATAATCCTCTGATCTGCTTGTTAAACCCTTACTCATCTTAATAAAATCGAAAAATTACGTATATTTACTTAAATTAATGTTTTAGCAAAGTTATAAAACTAGACGATGTATTCTAAACATTTCGCGATGCAACTAATGTATAAATAATATCGTCTATACTTTATTCGTTTATTTTTTCTAATAATTACGATTATGATAAAGAAATTATTACTGCTCCTATCAATCCCATTTATTTTATTCATGGGATCCTGCGTAAGTACCAAAACTGCACAAGTAAGTGACCAGAACGATGATGTTTACTATTCTCTTGCAAAAGCAAAGGAATTTGTCCCGCAAACTATTGTACAGAATGAAGATAGAAGAGTTAACGACTACGTAACAGATGAAAATCTTTATGGAGATTTAAGGGACGACTATGGATATTATAATGATTATTCTTCACGATTCAATCGATTTGGCACATTCGCTCCTTCATTAGGATATTATAATAGCTTCTATGGAAATAATTACGATCCATTTTTTAACAACATGTATTTTCCAAACTCTTTTTTCGGCGGTTCAGCCTTCAATTTGGGATTAGGTTTTGGTTTTAACAATTTTAATTATAATCCATGGAGAAATTTTGGATTCAATAATGGTTTTGGATTCAACAATTGGAATCCCTACTCCAACTTTAATTCTTTTGCTTACGGATATGGAAATGGATATTATGGCGGAAGTCATGCCGGTATATACAGCAGTCCCGCTTTTAATGCTCCCAATTACCGATCAAGACCAAACAGAACTAGCGACAATCCAAGTATATACAGAGGCGCCGTTAATGGAAACCCCAACAATATTGGCGCAGGCTCTTCCACTAATAATGCAATACAAAGAAGTAGAGCGGAGCGCTATGGTGTTCAAACGCAGCCTAATGCCGGAGCTACACAAAATTCAGGTACTAGAACACAACAGGTAAACCGCCCAGAGCGTGTTAACCAAGCGCCGCCACAAAGAGCAGCACAACCTGAGCGGACAAATACTGCTCCACCGAGACAAGACTCAGGTTCAGGTTCACGTTCAAACTCTGCCCCTTCAAATAATAGTGGTGGAGGTTCATCTTCAAGACCTTCAAGAGGAAATTAAGATTTAGAGAAAGCTTTTATGAGATTTAGACTTTTATTATCATTTGCAGTCATCGTGGCTGCTTCAGGAGAAATTCATGCGCAGTATATAGCTGATGCTTTACGTTTTTCACAAACTCAATCCGGTAGCACAGCTAGATTTAAGGCTATAGGTGCGCAAATAGGGATTGGTGGAGATTTAAGTTCTATCGGAGGAAATCCCGCAGGAATTGGCTTATTTACCAAGTCAGATTTTAGCTTCACTCCTGAGTTTAACACCTATAAAGCAAATGCAAACTACTTAAGCAATAATTTTGTCGGACAAAAAGATCAGTTAAGTTTGGCTCACGCTGCAGTAGTTTGGAATCATAAGCTATCCAAACCTAAGGGTTCAAATTTAGATGAAGGATGGATTAGTTTTAATTATGGTCTTGGTTATAACAGAACTAAATCATTTGCTGATAACATACTTTTTTCTGGTATAAATCCAACTAATTCCATTGCCGATTATTACGCTGAGCTTGCTACTTCAAATTATGGCGCACCAAATACTCTTTCTAATGGTAGTTTGGAAAGAATGGCCTACGATAATTATGTGATTGGTTATGACAATGCCGATGGCACTTACTTTCCTGAGACTGATGTAAATAATACGCAGACTAAAAACGACCTTAGAAGTGGCTCTCAGAGTGAGATTAACTTTGCATTTGGAGCTAATTATAGCAATCAATTTTATATTGGTGCCAGTTTTGGAATTACAAACCTGAAATATTCTACAGATGCCGTTTATAAGGAAGTTGGATACAATGTAACTGAAGGGAATGATTATGATTTATCTTACAGACAATCACAAATCACAAGAGGCACAGGAGTAAATGCCAAATTAGGAGCAATTTATCGACCGAATGCTGCTGTCCGTTTGGGTGCAACAGTTGAAACCCCTACATGGTATAACATAGACGACAGTTATAGCGAAGGACTTGATACAAAATATGGAAGAAACAAAGTTGATTCTTCCTTTGTGAATGACAATTCGGTTTATGACTTTTCATACAGTCTTCGCACCCCATTGAAAGTTAGTGGAGGTATTGGTTTATTTATCAATAAATATGGTTTTATATCTGCTGACATTGATTATGTTGATTATTCTACCATTAATTTATCTTCTCAAGAAAACACCTTCGATACAGAGGTCATTACGGATAATAATAGAGAAATATTGAAAACCTTTAAAAGTGCCATAAACTATCGCTTAGGTACAGAATTAAAGTTCAATAATTTATTGATTAGGGCAGGTTTCGGAATTCAAGGAAATCCATATCAAGAATTAAAGGATAATAGTGGCAATATTTTATCAAACTTTAAAGAAAAATATAAAGTTCAAACCTATAGTGGCGGATTAGGCTATAGAATCAATGATGTTTATTTCGATATGACTTATCAGCAAATTGCATATAATACTGAAATTAGACCCTATAACTTAAAGGTAGGGAATTCTCCTACAGCCTCTATAGAGAATAAAAGAAACAATGTTTTCTTAACGATTGGAAAAAGATTTTAACAT
>JBIHZP010000207.1:0-3347 GCA_044231315.1 Daejeonella sp.
ATATCATTCTTTTCCTGATTAACAACTCCTCCACGAGGAACAACCACATTGGTCATTAAGGCTAAAACCATTAAGGTTACAGCAAGAACCCATGTTCCTTTTTCAAGGAAATCGCCTGTTCTTTGAACACCCATTACATTGTTTGAGCCGGCAAATCCTGATGAAAGACCACCTCCCTTAGGGTTTTGGATCAAAATGATCACTACTAGCAGAAAACAAACAAGGATTGCTAGAACAACAATTGTATACAACATATTTATTAATTTATATTCTTTTCTAATTCAATAATTTGGTCGGCAAAGTACGTGCTTTTTTCCGGATATTTCAAACTTAATTTTTTGTAGGTATCAATTGCCTTTTGAAAGAGCATTTGATCGATGTATATCTGGGCAAGTGTTTCAGATACTAAATCGTTCGGATCTTCCGAACTTTTGCGCGCTTTATTCTCCGTATCTAATTTTTGAGATTTCGGTGCTTTAATCTGAGGCTCCTCTTTTATAAACTTCTCCAGCATGGAATCTTCCTTCCTTCGTACTTGAAACGGGACCGTTTTAGGGGCGTTTTCCATCTCGTCTAGAGGAGATTGTAAATGAAATATATTTTCAATTATTTGACTACTAAGCTGATCAACCGAAGTTCTTTTAATATTTTGTGTGGTGTCCAGCTTAAAATCTACATAGGGCTGATAGGTATCAGAATGCTCTTTTCTAGTTTTGTTAAGCCACCATAAAAAGGAGAAAGGCATTTTATCATCATCGTATTTGGAAACTTTCTGATCCGTTTCAGTCGTTTGGGATTCTGAAAGATGATTTATTTGTGAAGCCTCAATTTTTACACTTGCAGTTACCTGTTCTGGCGCAGGAATATTGACATTTTGTTTATTGTCAGCTAGATCATCTAAAGCATGAATAATGCCTTCCGGATCAATACTAGTGATCTCAATATTTGTGTCTTCTTCTAATTGAACTGCTTCCTCAACAGTTTCAACGGGGTTTTCTACAATTAATGCGACAGGTTTAGGGTTTTCAGCTTTTAATTTTTGTGGATTATTAAGAATGGTGTATAAAACACCTCTATCCGGAATGATTAATGATGTTTTCGCTAAATGCTTGTCCTTTTTGTTAGTTTCTTTTCCTGCAGAGGCTTGTGCATAAAATAGGTGCAAAATATGACAATAGGGATATTTTTCAAGTGCTGCACCGATTTCAGTAGGCTCGACATGGCTAACTACCATTGGATCTGCTACATATTCTGCAAATAATTTACTATCAAAATTCTGACGCTGTACCTCTTCCACTATATGCTCTTTTTTTGAAAGCTAAAGATTTTTTACCAATTGGCAAAAGCCTTGTTAAAAATATCCTCTGTTAGCTGACGATTTATTAATGTTAACAATTTTTGTTCCTGTGTTTGAATGGGTCCTTGATTTAAACTAAATTCCTGAAAAGCTTGAAAACTCTGCTCGAAATTTAACTCTGAATTCAAACTATTGGTATACTTTACACTAACTGTAACGGTTAGTCTATTCAAACCAGCACGGTCATTTCCCTGAATGGCCACCGGTCTGATGCTATAATCCGTAATCCTTCCCTCAAAATTAGCATCGCCATCGGACCTAACAATACTTAACCTGGATTGATTCCGGATTCGGTCTTTCAATGCTTCGGTAAACTGCTGACTTAAATAGGGAACAACCAAGGCAGAGTTGTTTTCAAAGAACTGGACAGAAACTGTTTTCATTTCTGCCGGTATTGAAGCCCCCGAAAATGAATAGGTTCCGCAAGCCTGCATAATCAGGACCCCCGAAAGCAGGGTAAAATATTTAATAGATGATAGTAGCCTACGCATAATTAATTTGACTTATAATTCTAATTCTTTTATTTTGCGATAAAGCGTGCGCTCTGAAATTCCGAGTTCTTGCGCTGCCATTTTTCTTTTTCCCTTATGCTTCTTTAAAGCTTTTTTGATCAAGTCGGATTCTTTATCCAATAAAGATAGAGATTCTTCCACTTCCTCGGCATCATCCATCAAATCGTATGATTTATCATTGGTTGATTGATGGATAACCAATTGATGAGGATCTTGTGTGATAGTGCTGCCTTCTGGAATTTCAATATCGCGGTAAAGCTGATTGATGATGTTCTGGTTCGACGGAATATTTGAGGTATTGCCTCCATTTTGTATGATTTCCGCAACTAGTTTTTTTAAATCCATCATATCCTTCTTCATGTCGAAGAGCACCTTGTACAAAATATCACGTTCGGAAAAATCATCCTTGTTCTGGTTAGCAATCCGCATGGGTAATGTGCTACCAGCTTCTTTAGGGATATAGGTTTCTAAATGTTCTGCACTCAAATTTCTATCTTTTTCAAGAACAGCAATCTGCTCAGCGATATTTTTTAATTGGCGGACATTTCCAGGCCAGCTATAATTCATTAAAAGCTGTTGCGCACTTTGGTCGAGTTGAACTGAAGGGCTTCTATATTTATCCGTAAAATCGGCAATAAATTTTCGGAAAAGCAAATTAATATCCTCTTTTCGTTCTCTTAAGGCAGGTATTTTTAAGGGTACAGTATTCAATCGATAGTATAAATCTTCTCGGAATTTCCCAGCGCTAACGGCATCAAATACATCTTTATTGGTGGCTGCAACTACTCTTACATTCGTTTTTTGAACTTTTGATGATCCCACACGAATGTATTCACCCGTTTCTAGAACACGTAACAAGCGTGCCTGCGTACCAATTGGAAGCTCGGCTACCTCATCTAGAAAGATAGTGCCGCCATCTACAACCTCAAAATACCCTTTACGCGCATCATGGGCCCCTGTAAATGAACCTTTTTCGTGGCCAAATAATTCTGAGTCGATGGTGCCCTCCGGAATTGCGCCACAGTTTACCGCAATAAAGGGTCCGTGTTTACGCGCACTTAATGAGTGAATAATATGAGAAAAGACCTCCTTACCACTACCGCTTTCGCCTGTAATTAATACCGAAATGTCTGTTGGTGCTACTTGTCTCGCAATATCAATGGCTCGATTTAATAATGGTGAATTTCCAATTATTCCAAAACGGTTTTTTATATCCTGAACGTCCATAGTCTTTTGCATCAAATGCATGCGATTGGTCTTCGTATGCTTTTTGTTTAAATTTTAAATTATTTGACCGATTAGTGTGGCCGGTGTGCAACGCACGATTTCCACATTAACATAATCTCCAGGTTTAATGTTTTCATTTGCGGGAAAAACTGCGGTGATGTTATGCTCACTTTTTCCCGAAAAATCTTTGTCCGATTTTTTCGAAAATCCATCAACTAATATGCGATGAATTTTGCCAATATGTTGCTCCA
>JBIHZP010000100.1:0-5015 GCA_044231315.1 Daejeonella sp.
TATTAGGGACAAAAAAACCGGCTATTAAAACCACCAATAGGTGAATGTTTAGAGCCAGACGAGTATCAAATAATATCCTAATTATAATTGGGACTACACAAAAAGGGATATAATAAACACTTGGGATTTTAATGCGAATAGCCCATGATAAACCAACCAACATCCCAGTAATTACAAGAAGAATTAATGCTAGTTGCCTGTTATCGGCAAAAATATCCTTTCTAAAAAGAAATAGAAAAATCATAAGCAACGTAATAATCAAACCTGATAATAAAAATTGCCCGAATAGAATTAGCTTACTGTCTCCACTTACTTTAGCATCCTCTTCATAAGCTGATCTTAAGGATTGTAATTTTTGGTAGATATTAGTATTAACAATTGTTCCATTTGCAACGATTAGTTCACCCTTTTGAACCATTCCACGAGTTAAAGAGAGACTACTCAGGGCATTTCCTTCTAATTTTTCAGTTAGGTCTGCGTCGAATGAATAATTTGGGCTTAAATGGCTCGAAATTAGCTGTATCAACCAATCTTTGTTTTCAATATCTCCGTTTTTCGTAACCCTATCCTTTATTAGTTGTTGCGCATTAGATACATATAATGCATCTGCGGTATTTAGCTGGGACGAAACATTGTTTTTTAACAGACTGAAATTATAATTTTCTCCATAAGTCTGGTATTTTTTTTCAGGAGTCATTAAACCTCTATTGTAAATATCTTTCAGTATTGTACTACCTACCAAAAAATACTTTTCCTTCTTAACTTGAGGAATTCCACTACTTCTCCACATAGTTTCAAACTCTGAATTATATCTATCTAATTCATTTTCAACTACTTGTATGTCTAATTGATAAATCGGGAGTACAGATTTTAGAATATCATCTTTATCTTTTTCTATTTCTTCAGTTGTTTTTTGAATTGAAAAACTATAAGGTGAGTAGAGGTCCTTCTGCATCCAAGTTTTACCCTTCTCATACTCAAATCTGAAACGTGCTTGCTTAGGTAAAAATAAGGTAACAAAGATCACACAAATGGCCATCATCAAATATTTCAGATTTTTACCGTATTTGCGATAGAGAATTAGGTGTAATTGTTTATTGAATTTTGCCAATGTCTTATGTTTAAGTCAAAAATACTAATTTCTATGAGATAGCTAGGAATCAATATTAGATACTGTGTGCCTGATATACAAGTAGATGTGAAAAAAAAATCCAATAATTATAAATTATCTATATAAAATGTTGTGTTTAGTTTGAGTTTTTGTGATGTTTTTATACTTTTGTCGCAGAATGCGCCCATAGCTCAGCTGGATAGAGCAACGGTTTTCTAAACCGTAGGTCTTAGGTTCGAATCCTAATGGGCGTACTTTTAAATCAAAACCTTTTTCCTTTTTGGGAAGAGGTTTTTTTTATTTAGAATAAATGCCAAAACCCTTATAATTCATAATTTTTGTAAACACCGAATCTCAGTTATTAAATATTATTATTAAAACGGTGTTTGATTAACCTAAAATGAAACCAGCTATTTGAAAACCGAATGGCTTAATCAGTAGATCTTTCGAAAATTAATCAGTGTTATTCGATAAAGTACCCCATTTATTGAGGAGCAAAGTACGCCGGCGAGACCAGCCTGAAGTATAATTATTGTATTTTTTATACTAGTAAAACAAAAAAACCCTTATCGATAAGATAAGGGTTTCTTGTATTTAATGCGGAGAGCTAGGGATTCGAACCCCAGGAACCTTTAACAGTTCAACAGTTTTCAAGACTGCCGCAATCGACCACTCTGCCAGCTCTCCGTTGCAAAAGTACAAACTCAAGCTTAATCTACAAATCAATTTATGTCTTTTTTGAAAAAATAGTACTAACTAGCAGAAAATGAATGAGAAAGAGTTTGAAATATTGATAAATTAGTTCTTTTTCTCAGGTTTGTCTTGTACTGGGGGCGACTTAAAACTATTAAATCGTGGTTTTATAATCTTGATACTTCGCTTTGATAAATCAATACTTGCATTCAATTCAAAGCCTACCAGTATAATTAAGGAATTAAGATAAAGCCAAATCATCAAGACTATTAGTGTGCCAATTGAACCATAAAGCTTATTGTAATTTCCAAAATTATTAATGTAATAAGAAAATCCCCAAAAGGTTAAGACAGCTAAAATTGTCGCCATCCATGAACCAGCACTAAAAAACTTCCATTTCTTCGCATTTGCTGGTCCGTAGCGATACAATGAAGCAATAGTGACGAAATAAATAATAATTAATATCAACCACCTTCCCATATTTAAAAGGTATAACCAGATGGAGTCTTGAAAACTTAGACCTGTCTTTAAAATATCAATGATATATTCACCAATGGTCATGATAATTAACCCGAAAATTAATGCAAATGAAATCAGTACCGTCAGAAACACAGCTACAAGTCGCTGCCTTAACCATGATCTAGTTTCAGTGATTAGCGACGACTTATTGAAGGCTACCATCAAGGTATGAACGCCATTTGTGGCAAAAATAAGTGCAAATACAAAACCAAAAGATAAAAGTTTGGAGTTTTGATTTTCAACGATATCTAACAATGTAGTGTTTACAGCCGCATAAGCTTCTGCTGGTAAGATTAGAGCAATTAAGTTCATTAATTGATCTTGAAAATTATCTATAGGGATATAAGGGATTAACGTAAAAAGAAAGATTATAGCAGGAAATATGGCTAACATGAAATTATATGAAAGCGAAGAGGCCTTGTTTATTAATTCATCCTTTCCTATCTCTTGAAAGAAAAATGAGGCTACGGTAAAAAGGGGCAGGGGACTAAAACCTGGCAATACCAGCACCTTTGTCCACTCAATGAACAAATAATAGGGTCTGAATTTTTTTAATAATGCTCGATGCAACCAATCCATAAAATATTAATTAAAATATGGTTTCATTTTCTCAAGAAATTCATCGGAAGGTAAACAAGGCTTGTTCTTAATTTTATCCACAAATACCAATGTAGTTTCACCAAGATGAATCAATTCTTCTTTTTCATTGAATAGTTCATAACGAAAATAAATTCTTATAGATGGCATTTTCTCAATAATAACCTTTACTGTAATCTCCTCATCATATAAGGCGGGTTTAATATATTTACATTTCAATTCACTTACCGGCATAATTATTCCGGATTCTTCCATTGATTTATAGGTCATTCCCAAACTGCGCAACATTTCAACTCTACCAACCTCGAAAAATGTAGCATAATTACCATAGTACATATAACCCATTTGATCGGTATCAGCATATCGAACTCGTATTTTTGTGGTATGGATATACATTACTTCTTAATGTTACGCTGATTTAAAGCTTCTTGAAATTTCTTTGCATTTATTAAATGCTGGGATAGGGTAGAAGCATAATTATGGTATCCAGAAAAATCCTCCTTCGCACACATATAGATATAATCATGCTTTTCATAATTTAAAACAGCATCAATTGCATTAATACTTGGCATTGAAATGGGCCCCGGAGGCAAGCCTTGGTTTAAATAGGTATTATAAGGTGAATTAATACGTAAATGTTTATTCAAAACTCTTCTGATGGTAAAATCATTGGCAGCAAAAATTACTGTGGGGTCTGCTTCCAACCGCATTCCTTTAATTAATCTATTCATATAAAGTCCTGCAATTTTAGGCATCTCCTTATCATTTAATGCTTCACCATCAACAATTGAGGCTAGAATACTGACTTCAACGGGACTCATATTTAGTTGTGTAGCCTTAGCTTTTCTTTCCGCATTCCAAAACTTAACATATTCCTGATGCATTCTTGTAAAAAAGCTCTCTGCATCCGTATTCCAATATATTTCATAAGAATTTGGTATGAACATGGTATAGATATTATCCGTATTGAAGCCAAATTTTTGAACAAATGCTGCTGAATCTAATAATTTAGAGATAGAAGCTGAATCACATTCCAATTTCTTTGAAATCATACCAGCAAGGGTATGTTTAAGTCTTACATTTTGGAAAGAAATCTTAACCGCTTCCTGATTACCAGCTTTAAGCATATTAATAAATGCTCTGTTGCTCATTCCTTTCTCCAACCGATATCTTCCTGGCTTAACTTTCCCTGGGTAATCCATGTTTTTGGCAGCATCAAGAAAAGAAGTGGTATCCCTTACGATACTATTAGATTTTATAGTCGTGTAAACCTCATTAAAATCAGACCCAGTCTTAATGAATAGATATTCTTGGCTTCCACTAATATTTGGTTTAAAATAGTTTAAATAATAGTTTATGGCTGTTCCGCCTAATATTAAAATAAAAATAGCGCTTAGCGCAAAAAGCAATTTTGATTTAAAACTCATTTATTTATTTAATGATACTGTTTTTATAAATTTAATTTTCTTATCGCCAATAAACCACCGACTAAATTTTTAACATTTTTAAAGCCCTGATTAATTAGCGCACGTTTGGCTGTTTCGCTTCTCAAGCCCCGCTGACAAATAACTATAATTTCGTTCTCTTTTTCATAATCAAGCTCTTCAATATCTCTTAATAATTTTCCTAGTGGTATATTAATGCCTCCCAAATTAAAGGTTTGATATTCAATCTCTTCTCTAACATCTATTATGGTAAAAGAGGTGGATTCCGACTTCCATTTTAAAAATTCAGCTGCTGAAATATCTTTCAAATTAATTGCCACGCTTTAAAACAACATCAATTGAAGTGCCTATACTAACCTTATTAAGGGTATCATTAATAGCTGGAAACTGGGTGATTACGATAGAATTCACGGTGTCAGTAGCACCCTCAAAAGTCACATTTCCCAAAATCAAGGAAGAGCCTGACAGAGCCATTCTAGCTTCACTTAGGCTTAATCCTAATAAATTCGGAATATCTACTTCGCTAGCACCTAGTCCATCACCAAGCACTAAATTGATTTGTGAACCTTTAGAAATTTGCTGTCCTTTCCTCAAAATATTTCCATTAAAAAGAGCTTCCAAAATCACATCTTTTGCAACATCAGATCGGT
>JBIHZP010000101.1:0-4999 GCA_044231315.1 Daejeonella sp.
CTAAGTCGAAGGCTCGTTTATCAAACTATGAGAAGCTTGCTTCTGAAGATACTAAGGAAAGAGAAGACAAACTAGAATTGTTTATTCCTCCAGGGCCAAGACTTGGGAACCTTGTGATTGAGGCCCAAAATGTAACTAAATCTTATGGCGATAAATTATTATTCGAAAACCTGAGTTTTTCCTTGCCTCCAGCAGGGATTGTTGGTATTATCGGACCCAATGGAGCGGGTAAAACAACCCTTTTCAGATTAATAACAGGCCAGGAAACTCCTGATGCTGGTTCATTTAGAGTCGGACCAACAGTTGCTCTAGGCTATGTAGATCAAATGCATGATGACTTAGACGCAGAAAAGTCGGTTTGGGAAAACATTACCGATGGACAAGAAACCATATTGCTTGGCAATCGTCCGATAAATTCGAGGGCATACGTCTCTAAGTTTAATTTCAACGGCGCCGACCAGCAGAAAAAGGTATCAGTGCTTTCTGGTGGAGAGAGAAATAGAGTACATTTAGCGATAACACTTAAGAAAAGCTCAAACGTTCTTCTCTTGGATGAGCCAACAAATGATATTGACGTGAATACCTTAAGAGCGCTGGAGGAGGGACTAGAAAACTTTGGTGGATGTGCCGTAATTATTTCCCACGACCGTTGGTTTTTAGACCGAGTTTGTACCCACATTCTCGCTTTTGAAGGCAATTCACAAGTTTATTATTTCGAAGGCAATTATTCTGAATACGAAGAGAATAGAAAAAAACGCACGGGGGATGTTCAACCGCATCGCATTCGTTATAAGAAACTGACAGAGTAGATACCATGCACTGGAATCAGAAGGAAAGTTTTCTGCTGATTCCAGTATTTTTCTTTTACACATTTCTAGTGGAGTAAAGAGATGGTTGAAGAGAACACTTACAAAGAGTACCACTAAAATCCTATGGTCAGTATTTTCACTGTACCATAAACTGCATTATGGATTTCTAGTCATGAACAATATTTACATTTTTTTTTCATTTACCTCAACTATTGAAAAGCAGCTTTTAGTAAGACATTTACAATAAACTTTCCTTAATCGTTTTTTTTTGAAGTCAACGTACCATAAACCTCGGATCCAAGGCTAACCACTAGCACCTGTTTATTAATGTGTTAACAAAAAAATAACACACATTCTCATCTTTCAGGGCTTATAATAGATTATCTTTAAGATATCGTATATATTTCCTGTTATACACCAGTTTAAATAGAATTCACGAAATGAATATAAATTTATGAATTGGAAAAAATTTAATGGAGAGGTTATTCAAAGTCCCATCATCAGCGAAGTTGAATCAGCAATAGAACGTGAATACCTTCAGGGAAATAAGCTCAAAGTATGTATAGGTACAGACTCCCAGGTAAAAGGATCAATCATTGACTTTGCTACGGTAATCGTATTCTTAAGGGAGAAAAAAGGAGGTTTCATGTACATTTATCAGGAACAGTCATCAATTAAGATGAGTATTAAAGAAAGAATGTTAGCAGAGGTTCAAAAATCTATTGAATGTGCTTATTTACTATGCAATCTTCTGGATCTATATGATGTGGGACTTGAAGTACATGCCGACATCAATACCAATCCTAATTTTAAATCAAATCAAGCATTACACGAAGCAATGGGATATATTTTAAGTATGGGATTTGTCTTCAAAGCTAAGCCTGATGCATTTGCAAGCTCAACATGTGCGAATAAGTTAGTTCAATAAAACAGCATAGCAATCATTCTATTAAAAAATCTAGCTTTTATCGCTTGCAGATATTCATTCTAAAATAAGAGGATATACCGATAGAAAATAAATAGAATTAATCCCAATCAGAAATCGAAATATTTTTTTTGGGTTGATTGGAAGCTGGCAAATTTTGAGATAATTTTTGTTTCAGCTTTTCGGCCATTTCTGATGACAGGGTATAGGTATCTGTAATATATTTCTTCCATATCCGCTGATTTGTTTTTTTTCCATAAGTTTCTAGATTTATATGAATACCAGGTACAGGCCGATAGGAGCCAAAACGATCTCTAATTACTGGAGTAAAAGTAAAATCTGTAAACCAAAACTTATACTTTGTAAGCTTTACAACCATCCCAAACTTATAGGAAATATAACCCTCTGGAATAACCGATACCAGAGACTTTCGATTTAATTGAAAAATTCCGGCTCCTGTGATTGTCGCTGAATCTGTGCTTACATCAGTCTTAACTTCTTTAAAAAACTTAAAAGCGAAATTCTGAGCTTTTTGAATCAAGCTGTCCTGTGGATGATGCTTTTCAACAATTTCATGATAAATATACTTTCCATACTGGTCAAGCTGCAATGTATTCTGTGCGGACAAGCTGTTTAAAAGGTGCATGAATATAAAAAAAGCAATCAATACCTTTTTTATATTCATGAAAACATTATAAAATGAGATAAAAATTTTATCAAGCAAGACAGACAAAGCATTAAAATGCGAAAACCGCCGCTAAAGAAAACTGACTTGCCTGCCGTGCAACCAGGCCATTTTGTCTTTGAAAAATTTGCTTAGAACCCGAGTCAAAACGAACTTCAGGAATAAATGTCAAGCCGCCTGAACGAATATTTCCGGAAATTGTAATGGCTGAAACTGAAGACTTATCCTGAATATTAAGAAATACAGAGTTTGCTTTTGATTTAAAATACTCACCTCTAATGCCTAAAGATGCATTAGGGACAAACGCATATTGTGCATATAAGGCAGCGCCTGAAAATCCTCCTCCATTATTGGGAACAGAATAATCAGCCGCATTTAGAGCTAGCTTTACGGAATTATTAACCTGATAAGATGAGGTCAGGTCAAACTCAGTCCCTGAAGGGAAACCCGTAATTAAATTTAAATAGGTATTCCATCCTTCTAATGGAGACAAATAGAGCTGAGCACCAAAATCAGAAACTCCGTTAAAATCTTGATATTTATTCCAATCATTAAATAAGCCCACCATCAATCCTACATTTTTTGAAAAGGAGTAATTGGCTTTTATACCAGAATTTTGGAAAGGCCCACTTGAAAAAAGATAGGATGTAGAATAATTGAAATTTGCAACTGGCGATATTACCTCATAGCCAATAAACGTACCCATAAAACCAGCGGTCATTGAAAATTTATCTGTAAAGGCATAAGCAACATACAGGTTTTGAATATTGAAACTATTAGCCGTCGTTTCATTATAGGAGGCTGAGGAATTTAATAGCGATTGAGATTGGCCCCGTGGACCGAATGACAAGTCGCCTACAAAGGAAGTCTTTCCTGTGTTTTTCTTCATGGTCAAATTAATCATTCCAAGCGACACAGAATTCTGCTCATTTACAAAACTAGTTTGAAAATTAGGCCTTCCGGAAAAATCATACTTATAATAGGTATCAACAGAACCAGAAACAGATAGAGGTTCTGGAATTACCTCTTGATCCTGAGCATAACTATTTAGTACATAAATAAAAAAAGTAAAGATTAGTGATAATGTCTTAGATATTTGAGTCATATGATTGTATTTTAATTGAATTTTGATTCATTAATAGTACTGATGCCTTTAGAAGGTTTCAACCTCTCTATCTACTAATAACTCACGATTATTTATTAAAAGAGTGCCCTGAAAATATTTTTCATCGTGCTGACTTGCATCAAGACCTTCTTCCTCTTCTTGTGAACTGACACGAATTGGCTGAAGAAAATTAATGAACTTGAAAATCACGTAGGAAACTGAAAAACTGTATGCCACTACAATTGACACTCCTTTTAATTGAGTAAAAAAGAATGCCATATCTCCATAAAACCAACCGTCAGCTCCGGCTGAATTAACTGTTTTTGTAGCCAAAAGACCGGTTAACAACATACCAACAATACCACCCACACCATGGCATGGAAAAACATCTAAGGTGTCGTCCAAATTAGTTTTAGATTTCCAATATACAGCGAGGTTAGAAATAATCGCAGCAATAAAACCAATGAAAATACTTTGAGGGATAGCAACTAAACCTGCACCGGGCGTTATAGCAACTAATCCAACAACTGCTCCGATACAAAATCCCAATACAGATGGTTTTTTCCCCCTAAGCACATCGAAAAACATCCATGAAAGACCAGCTGATGCTGCAGCAATATTTGTAGTAGCGAAAGCAGAAACAGCCAGTGCATTTGCACCCATTGCAGAGCCTGCATTAAATCCGAACCACCCGAACCATAATAAGCCTGTACCTATTAATACATATGGAATATTCGCAGGCGGAATTTCCTGATGATCTAAATGAACTTGTCTACGCTTTAATACCAAAGCACCAGCAAGGGCGGCCATGCCTGCAGATATATGAACTACAGTTCCTCCAGCAAAATCAAATACACCCATTTTAAATAAAAACCCATCGGGATGCCAAGTCCAGTGCGCGAGCGGTGCATAAACGGCCAGACTAAATAAACAAATAAATAGAATATAAGAAGTAAAACGTATTCGTTCTGCAACTGCTCCAACTACAAGCCCGGGAGTAATAATTGCAAACATCAATTGGAAAATTGCAAAAAGCGTGAATGGAATTGTTGGAGCAAGGCTCCAGGGCGCTCCTGAATTTACGCCCTTAAAAAATAAGAAGGTGGAAGGATCGCCAATAAAACCTCCGATTGAAGTCCCGAAAGATAAACTAAATCCAACTGTTACCCATAACACGCTCACCACTCCAGCGGCAACAACACTTTTAATCATTGTTGAGATTACATTTTTACGATGAACCATACCACCATAAAAAAATGCCAATCCTGGTGTCATTAAGAATACAAGTGCAGTTGCAACCAATATCCAGGCAATATCTGCAGCGCTATATATCCCTTTATCATCGAAATTTGCAAAAGAAGGAATAAAAACTGCAGCTATTGAAACAATTGACAGAACAATGAAGGGAGAAATTTGCTTAATTGAGATTTTAATAGCCATTTTTTATATATATTTTAAATTATTTTAACAATAAT
>JBIHZP010000102.1:0-4982 GCA_044231315.1 Daejeonella sp.
CTGCTGAAGTAGCTTTCTACGGCATGGTGGAAGGGGTTCACAAGTACCTTAGAGATTATCAGAAGGATATATTGCTGAATCGAGATGAAAAAATCACGGATTCTGAGCTCGATGATGTTTTAAGCTTGACTGCACGGATTGAGAAAATTGCCATAAAAGACGTGAAGCTTCGTACTTTTATTACTCAAGATGCCGATAGGCAGGATATGGT
Organism: Daejeonella sp.; assembly: GCA_044231315.1. Lineage (GTDB taxonomy): Bacteria > Bacteroidota > Bacteroidia > Sphingobacteriales > Sphingobacteriaceae > Daejeonella. Next base: position 212 of record JBIHZP010000102.1, read on the forward strand.
GGCGCATGTGTATGATACCACCTACGGATTAATAAATAAGGGTACCGATAATTTGGTTATTCTAGATGATTCAATAGTCAGAGGCACCACTTTAAAGCAGAGTATTTTAAAAATATTAGATCGTTTAGGACCCAAAAAAATAATTGTCGTTTCTTCTGCTCCTCAAATTAGATATCCTGATTGTTATGGCATTGATATGTCTAGAATGGGTGAATTTATTGCCTTTGAAGCTACAATCTCCCTCTTAAAAGAAAGAGGAATGGCGGATGTGATTGATCATGTTTATCAAAATTGTCTTGAATCAGAAAAGCTTGGTAATAAGCAAGTTAAAAATTATGTTCAAGATATTTACAAGCCTTTTACTGATCAGGAGATATCCGATAGGATTGCTCAAATTATTAGACCTAAAGAAATTAATGCTGAAGTTAAGGTGATTTATCAAACATTGGATAACCTTCATAAAGCTATTCCTGCACACCTCGGAGATTGGTATTTCTCGGGAAATTATCCAACTTTAGGAGGTAATAAAGTGGTTAATAAAGCCTTTATGAATTGGGTGGAAGGTAAAAATCAAAGAGCCTATTAATTTTTATTTCTTTGTATTAATAGGGATTGCTATTTAAATAACAATCCCTATTTTTTTATCTAATTCTCAGTTTTTATGGCCCTTATTAATATTAAATTAATGAATGTCCTGTTAAAAGGTTATATATTATCCTGGCTGCAAATATTAAAATTAGAATTCCCGAAACCTTATTCAGATTAGAGATAGTCTTTTCTTTTATTTTATATCTCAATTTATTGGCATAATACGCTTTTAGCACATCTAAGCTAAATTGAGTGACGAGTATTGACCCGTAAAATGGAAGAATTTCTTCTGATTTTATTCCTCCAGACAAAGAAATTACCCCACTCGTAACACTCAGCCAATAGAGTAAAACAGCTGGATTGAAAATACACATCAAGAAACCTTTTAAAAAATATCCTGTATAATGCCTTTTTGAGACATTCTGCTCGTAATTAACCTTTACCTTCTTAAATAAATAAAATAAGCCTATGCTAAATAAAATAGTGCTACCCACTATGCCAATTTGCATTCGGTAGGTATTCTCTAAAGCAAGAAAGGAAGTGCCATAAATGGTTAGTGCAACATAAAAAATATCGCTAAAAACAACTCCAGCAGCCAATGAAACGCCTGCATTGAAGCCTTTTTCAATACTTGTTTTAATCAGTGCGAAAAATACCGGTCCCGTTAAAAAAGAAAGTACAAAGCCCAAAGAAATCCCTGATATGATTATTTCTATCATCCGAATTTTAATACATTAACGTGAAAGTGCAAATTAACCTAAAAATGAATAATTCTATACTATCTAAGATAAAAACATTAAAAACTTAGAGATATGAGAAAATTAATTTATGTTAGATTATTATTTCAAAAAATTTAACAATAGATATGGATAACAATTCAGAAAAAAATTATTCCTCAGCTCTTTACACGCTCATCACCGTGTTTTTCTTTTGGGGCTTTTTAGCTGCAAGTAATGGTATTTTCATACCATTTTGTAAAACTCATTTTAAACTTACCCAATTTGAGTCGCAATTAATTGATTTTACTTTTTATGGGGGTTACTTTATTGGTTCTTTAATCTTGTTTTATGCATCTAAGATTATTAAGGTCGATATCCTCAATAAATTGGGTTACAAAAATAGTATCGCCCTGGGACTTGTTATTTCGGCTGGTGGGGCATTGTTAATGATTCCCGCAGTAAATTCCGGTTCATTTAACTTTATTTTATTGGCTTTTTTCTTTGTGGCCATTGGCTTTTCTCTTCAACAAACTGCTGCGAACCCTTTTGTAGTCGCATTAGGAAGTCCTGTTACAGGAGCAAATCGATTGAATTTAGCTGGCGGTATTAATAATTTAGGCGGATTATTAGGTCCGATTGCAGTTAGTGTTATCCTTTTCGGTTCAGCTACAGCAGCGGTTCCAAAAGACATTGAAATTTCGTCAATAAATACATTGTATTATATTCTTGCTGGCTTATTTTTGGCTGTTGCATTATTCTTCTGGGTTTCAAAACTTCCCAAAGTTACCAGTGATGAAAAAGTGGAAGCTAGTGGAAAGACAAACCTTCCATTATTTGTAATTTTCATCGCATTCTTATTAATTCTTGCAGCAGATCCTATCTCAAAGGCTACAGGTTTAGGGATGTCTGTTTTCGTTTATCTCTCCCTATTTATTATTATTCTTACTTTACTTGTAGCGCTTAAATCTGCGGGTAAAGATAAGTCAGGTTGGGGTGCAATGGGATATCCTCAACTTATTTTAGGGATGATTGCCATATTTACTTACGTAGGTGTTGAAGTGAGCATTCAAAGTAATATGGGTGCTTTATTGCAATTGCCTGAGTTTGGTGGTTATACAGATTCTCAAATTGCTCCTTTTATATCTCTTTATTGGGGTAGTATGATGATTGGTCGTTGGACAGGTGCTGTAAGTGCTTTCAAATTAGCTAAAAACACAAAAAGGATTTTAACTATCGTGATGCCTTTTATTGCATTTTCAATCATATTATTTCTTAATCACTTAAATGGTACTTCTGTAGAGCAGTTTTTTGCCTATGCTGTATGTTTAGTTATTTTGATTGCTGGATTCTTCTACAGTCAGGAAAAGCCTGCTAAAACGCTCTTGACATTCGGTTTCTTAGGTGGAATAGCCATGATTGTTGGATTATTAACTACTGGAAATGTAGCCATTTTTGCATTTCTTGCCGGCGGATTAGCTTGTTCAATTATGTGGCCTTGTATTTTTGCATTGTCAATCACAGGATTAGGTAAATACACCTCTCAAGGATCTGCATTTTTGATTATGATGATTCTCGGTGGTGCGATTATTCCACCAGTACAGGGTATCCTTGCGGATACTAGTGGCATTCACATTTCATACATTGTTCCTTTATTAGGTTTTGTTTACCTAGCTTACTTTGCTATAAAAGTGAGTTTTGAACTTAAGAAACAAGGAATTGACGTAAGTAAATTGGATACAGAACCTGGACATTAATGATTAAAAAACCAAGCTTCGATTCAATTTTTATGAATTTAGCCACCGACCTTGCTTCACGCTCTCATTGCGTGAAAGCACAGGTCGGTGCTGTTTTAACCAAAGATACTCGTATCATTTCAATAGGTTATAATGGTCCCCCAGCTGGAACGCACAATTGCGATGAAGAATGGCCCGAAAGTGGTTGTCAACGCGATTCCAAGAATAGCTGTTCCCTAGCATTGCATGCAGAAGAGAACGCCATTCTTTATGCTGTAAAAAATGGCATGAATTTAAGCGGATCAACACTTTATGTGACGCTATCTCCTTGCATTTCTTGTGCTAGAATTATTTATTCCTCAGGTATAAAAAAAGTATTCTTCAAAGGCTCCTATGCTGCGTATAAGGGTTTGCCGAGCGACGAGGGCGTTGATTTTTTAAATAAATTCGGCGTTGAATGTCTTTCTTACGACACGGTATTGTAATCTTTAAAACATAAATTTTAAAGGTTTAAATTCCTGATTCACAATTTTATAAATTGCACCTTTATTTATAGGTGCAATTTATTTAAACAATGGGTTATAAAAGTCTTGCAGAATGCGTTACTGATCTTGAAAAAAACGGACACCTTGTCCGGATAAAACAAGAAGTTGATCCTTACCTTGAAGCCGCTGCCATTCATCTGCGCGTATTCGAAAATCAGGGGCCAGCTCTACTTTTCGAAAATATAAAGGGTAGTAAATTTCCAGCAGTTTCTAATTTATTTGGCACCCTTGATCGATCCAAATTCATGTTTAGAGATACGCTGGATGCTATAAAAACGCTGGTTGACCTAAAATCTGATCCTTTAAAAGCAGTAAAGAATCCATTTAAATATGCAGGCGCGGGACTAACTGCGTTTTCTGCCTTGCCGTGGAACAGCGGATTTAACGCTCCAATAAAATTTGGCAAAACAACCATTTCTGCCTTGCCCCAAATTGTAAACTGGCCAATGGATGGCGGTCCTTTTGTGACCATGCCTCAAGTTTATACAGAAGATATGGATAAGCCCGGCATTATGAATGCGAATTTAGGGATGTATCGTATTCAATTGGGTGGTAATGACTATATTCAAGATGAGGAAATTGGTCTGCATTATCAACTACATCGCGGCATAGGTGTGCATCAAACCAAGGCCAATGCAAAAGGTAAGGCTTTGAAAGTGAGCATATTTGTTGGCGGACCACCAGCGCATCCTTTAGCGGCGGTTATGCCACTACCTGAAGGCTTGTCAGAAATGACTTTTGCCGGTGCATTAGGGAATCGCCGTTTTCGTTATTTTTATGATGCTGAAGGTTTCTGTATTTCCTCAGACGCCGATTTTGTAATTACTGGGACAGTGGAGCCGGGTGCAAATAAAATGGAAGGTCCTTTTGGAGATCATTTGGGGTATTATAGTCTTCAGCACCTATTTCCGCTAATGAAGGTGCATAATGTCTACCATCGTAAGGATGCTATTTGGTCTTTTACCGTGGTTGGTAGGCCTCCACAGGAAGATACCAGTTTCGGTGCTTTAATCCATGACATTACCGGATCTGCCATTCCCAAGGAAATCCCCGGACTTCATGAGGTTAATGCCGTTGATGCAGCAGGTGTTCATCCGCTATTATTTGCCATTGGTAGCGAAAGATATACACCCTATCTCAAGGAGAAAAAACCGCAAGAGATTTTAACCATCGCCAACCATATCTT
>JBIHZP010000103.1:0-4937 GCA_044231315.1 Daejeonella sp.
GTTTTAATCTGATTTACAAACATACTGGAAATCGTTTAGATCGATATTTTGATGGAGCAACCTTTAAAACGCTTGAAGCTAATTTAGATGCTTTTAATATCCTTGATGCTTACATCCAGTATAAGCCTAAATCAAATTTAACGCTGTTTACAGATGTTAAGAATGTGCTAAATGAGGATTATGTGGAGTTTGCAGGTTATCAGACCAAAGGGTTGAATTTTAATGCAGGATTTCGATTAGCTATTCAATAAAATAGATTAAATCATTAAAAAATAGCGATGGATCTGATCCATCGCTATTTTTGTTTTAAAGAAAGGAATAAATGAAGAAAGTTGTCTTATTTTGGAGTGGGGGTAAAGATTCAGCCGTGGCCTTGCAATTTGTACAAAACAATGAGGATTTTGAGCTGGTAGCGCTTATAACAACACTGAACAAGGAATATAAGCGTATCTCTATGCATGGAATTCCTGAATTGATACTTGACAGGCAATGCCAGGCTTTGGGTTTACCAGTGATTAAAATGTGGGTTCCTAATCAGCCGGATAATCATTCATATGAGCATGCATTTCTTGAATTATGCAGAGACTTAAAAAAGCAAGGAGTTGAAATTCTTGTTTTTGGAGATATTCATCTGGAAGATCTTCGAAAATATAGGGAAGAACTAGTTAGCAGGGGAGGTTTAGAAGTCTTTTTCCCTCTTTGGAAGATACCAACTGCAGAACTTATCAACAATTTCATTGCTGATGAATTCAAAGCTATCACCTGCTGCATTAATACCAATCTACTTTCTAAGGATTGGATTGGAAGACAAATAGATAATAATTTCATTGCAGATCTGCCTGATGGAGTTGATCTATGTGGTGAAAATGGAGAATATCACACGTTTTGCTTTGCTGGACCAATATTTAAGGATTCAATTTCTTATCAAACAGGAGAAGTGGTTTTTAAACCATTGAAGATCGATCGAGTGGAGGGTGAGTCTGAAAGTGGGTTCTTATTTTTAGACCTAATTTAGAAAAATAATGAAAAAAATTGTGGTTTTAACTGGTGCAGGCATTTCAGCGGAAAGTGGCTTGAAAACTTTCCGGGATTCAGGCGGACTTTGGGAAGGTTATAATGTAATAGACGTTGCAACTCCTGAAGCATGGAGAAGAGATCCACTACTTGTGCAGACCTTTTATAATGAACGCCGCAAGAGTGTGCTTGAAGCAGTACCAAATGAAGCTCACTTTGCTTTGGTGAGGCTTGAAGAAAAGTATGACGTCACCATCATCACGCAAAATATAGATAACCTTCATGAGAGGGCTGGTTCATCTAAAATAATCCACTTACACGGTTTGATTACTAAGTCGCAGTCGGACAAAAATCCGATGCTGACCTACGGTATTTCAGGATGGGAATTGAAAATGGGAGAGGTTTGTGAACTTGGTTCTCAACTCCGGCCCCATGTGGTTTGGTTTGGAGAGCCTGTACCTATGATTGAATATGCCCAGGAAATTTGTAAGCAGGCCGATTTGTTTATAGTAATTGGAACTTCATTAAACGTATATCCTGCAGCTGGTCTACTAGATTTTGTGCCCGAGGAAGCTCGTAAATATCTGATAGATAAAAATCACCCTAAAACCGCATTGAAAAATACAGAGGTTATTATAAAAAGCTCAACAATTGGCGTCCCTGAATTAGTCGAACGATTCCTTAATTTATAGCATAAAAAAAACCCTTATCGGTATTCCGATCAGGGTTTTTACTATAAAAGACAAAATTATTATTTAGCTAATGCTGGATAACGCTTTGATAAAAGATAGAAACTACTGAATAATACCGCAGAGAATACAATGTTTCCGATCAGCATATTTCTGAAGAACGGTAAACCAGCTGCATAGGAGGTAAGGATACCTGAAATGTTGTGTGGGTATAACGATGCAGGATAAAAGAATGCAAAATTTGTAAATAAATAAAATACACTAGCGCTTATAAAAGATGCTAAGACAACATTGGTTACGTTAACCTTTTGACGCAAAAGAAAACCACAAGCTACCATTATCGAAAATCCAAGGTAAACTATTAAACTAAAACCATTCCCAATAAATAAATCTGAAACAGCCATTGCTGCTAAAGGCATAATGAATGCTAATCTTTTATCTGAAAACTGTGCACCTGCAAAAATTGCAAGAGCTCCCACAGCTGTGAAGTTCCACACATGAGGAATTAAATAGGGTAGGGCACGAGTAGATGCTGCAGCAATTACCAATAGACTTAAAACGATAAAACGTGGTGATAGGATATCTTTCATGTTTCAAAAATATAAAAAATTATGATTGCTTTTAGTTTCTAATAAAATATCTAAAAAAGATTACACTTCTCATATATTTGGTCTAAATTATATCCCAAATTTTATTTTGTTTTAATATATAAAACATTAATTATCATTTATTTATGAATTTTATATAAATTTTTTATTTAGTTGTTGATTTTAAATTTGATCATATCCCTACTTTTTAACCAAATTAAATTCTGACTTGTTAAATAAAATACTGATTATCAATTAGTTATAAATTAAATATCATCATATTTCTTATATGCCGTATTAAAGTCAACTCTCATTTCATTAAACCGTTCAGCTGCATTTTTTAAAAAATCATCATTTAAAATCTTAAAAACTCCATCCACTCCATCGGGTACATCTAGTTCGGAAATTTTATAAATTTGTTCAAAAACACCCTTTTCAAGTTTGATTATATATTTCTGATTCATTGAAAATATACTGATCTTACAATCAGGGTGTGGAAGTTCTGCAATTACTCTCATAGGTATTTTTCTATAAATAATCTTTGATCTTTGTTAAAGGATCGACACCATTGGGTTTGCCGATACTTGAAATTACTTTAAAACGAGCGAATAGTTCTTCGCTATACCAATCCTCTTTTCGAGTTTTTCTGATTACATCGGCATGCTCCTTTGAACCGTAGGCAAATGCTTTCATCTTCTCCATACTTTCCCAAATTGAAAGGGTGGCTTGCCTAACAAATGGTGCCTCTCCAACTCCAACCGAGTGCAAGTAACCATCCGCTTTTGTCATTATTTGAGCTACTGGATCCACATGTGTCCAAAATCTTTTTAGCTTACTAAAACGTATTGTTGCTCGTGTTAAAACAGCTACCGGCCCTGTGTATTTTGTATCATATTCATTCATTTTAAATGGATCTAGGCCATCCCATTTTCCATGGCTCGCTAATGGCTCAGTTAAAACAGTCCATTCTTCAAAGGCAAAGGTTTTCCACCACCAGGCAATAAATGAATTAGATTTAAATTTTTGAAATTCATCTTCCGATTCCCAAACCGCCATTAGTGCCCATTGTTGCCAATCTGGTTGAAGGTCGAACGTCCCATTTTTACCGCATCCCATAAGCTTCCAAAATTTACATTCGCTATTTAACCACAAAGGGAGTCGGTGAATGGCCATGGCTAGAAAAGCTATAGGGATAAACAAATGGCGGTAACGTACAACACTAAAAGATACAATCATTTTTGTTAAATATTTTCTTTTAAGAATTCAAAGGTAATTCATCCAAATGTTTTCTTTAGGTCATTTCTTTCCTGAAAATCAATTTCTAGCTAGCTTTTCTATTATCCAAATCATAATCAAAGCTTTTTTTACACTTTTTGAAATTACCTAATAATTTCTTTAGGATGATTATCAATTCAATGCTAATTTTGCGCCATGGCTGAAGATCTAAATATCGCAAAAGGAAGTAGACATGAACAGTATAGCTCATTAATTCCCCAAATTTCTGCATTGCTTTCAGGTGAAAGTGACCAAATTGCCAACATGGCCAATGTTTGTGCTGCCTTGAAAGAACAATTTAACTTCTTTTGGGTTGGTTTTTACATGGTTAAAAATAATGAACTTGTTTTAGGGCCCTTTCAGGGACCAGTAGCCTGTACACGTATTCAAAGAGGTAAAGGTGTTTGTGGTTCTTCTTGGGATCAGTCGCGAACACTTATTGTACCTGATGTTGATGCTTTCCCTGGGCACATCGCTTGCAGCTCCGCTTCAAGGTCTGAAATAGTAATTCCAATAATTAGAAAAGGTTCGGTAATTGGTGTTTTAGATGTAGATAGTGCTGAACTCAATAGTTTTGATGAGACTGATGCACTTTACTTATCTCAGATTTTGGATCTTATTGAATTCTAATTTATTAAAAATTAACTTAACGCGATCAAAGCTTTCCTTTTTTTGTATCTTGATAAAATGAAAATCAAAATATTAGCGGTACTGAATTTATTAGCTTTTGCATTTCATTTGACCTTTTCTTCACTGGTCCAAATGGGAAAACTCTCCAAATTGGATATGGCGCAGACCTCTGCAAAATATGATACTGTTTTTGCCCCCGCAGGAATAACGTTTTCTATTTGGGGAATAATCTATTTAGCACTAATTGCTTTTTCTATTTACCACCTTTATGCTGCCTTTTTTAAAGCTAACGATGATTATAGAAATGTTATTACCAATAGCTTAGGCCTTTTGTTCATAGTGAACAACCTGGCAACTGCCTTTTGGTTATTGGCATGGTTAAATGAAGAACTGTTAATCTCAGTGATATTGATGCTTATTCAATTAATAGCGCTAATCATGATTCATATCAGACTAAATCGATTAAATATAAAATCTACATTTTCTTTTCAACTATTTACGAATATCCCCCTAAGTATTTATTTGGGGTGGATATCAATTGCAACTATAGCCAACATCAGTGCATATTTAAAATTTATAAACTGGACGGGTGGTATTTCTGATAGTTTATGGGTAATTATTTTAATTGCTATTGCAGCTTTGCTATCATTATTTATGGTTTTGGTTCGAAAAAATATTCCTTTTGGATTGGTAGTTTTATGGGCCTTATATGGAATTGTACTCAAGCGCCAACAAGTTAATG
>JBIHZP010000104.1:0-4932 GCA_044231315.1 Daejeonella sp.
AATAAATCAAACAATAAGGTCTGCTGGAACGACTTTCTTGATTCGTTTAATTGTTCTTCGCCAGGCTCGTTATTTTTGGCGTTTTCGGTGTATTCTGATACCGTTCCATCAGTTTTTACGCTGTTAAAGGAAATGGGACTCCTCAATACCATGCCTTCAAAGCTTTTACAGCGACTAAGAGCAACATATACTTGTCCGTGAGCAAAGGCCAAATTTGCATCAATTACTGCTTTTTCGAACGTTAAACCCTGACTTTTATGAATGGTGATTGCCCAAGCAAGTTTTAATGGAAATTGCGTGAATACTCCAATGATTTTTTCTTTGACTTCCTTCGTCTCTGCGTCAAGTTCATATTTAATATTGCCCCAGTCGAGTTTATTGACATTGATTTCTGTTTCATCGCCAGGGCATTGGACTACGATCTGATCTTTTGAAATTTTGGTAATCATGCCAATTTTCCCATTGAAAAATAAACGCTCTTTTGAGGGATCGTTTTTTACAAACATCACCTGAGCCCCCTTTTTTAATTCCAATTCAGCAACGGTAGGATAGGAGTACTCAGGGAAATCGCCCTGTATTACCGCATCGTACTTAAATATAGGATTAACTAGCTCACGTAATTTGACATCATTAATTTCTTGCGCTGTTTTATTGTGCGTGGTTAAGGTGATATAACCCTCCTCATCCGCAGGTTTAAAATTGGGTATATAACGTTGATTTAGTGTTTTTAGAATATGTTCATCGATTTCATTTTTACGGACACGATTAAGAAGGTCGATAAACATCGTGTCTACCTGTCTGTAAATATGTTTGAGTTCGATACTTACCGGACTCGTTTGTTGGAGTGCTTTGCTGCTGAAGAAAAACAGGTTGGAATAATAGTTTTTCAGTATGAGCCAATCTTCATCCTTTACTACTGGTGAAAGCTGATGTAGATCACCAATCATTAAAACTTGAACACCTCCAAATGGCTTAGTATGGTTTTTAAAGCGGCGAAGCACCTCGTCGATATGGTCCAAAGTATCTGCACGAACCATACTTATCTCATCAATAACTAAAAGATCGAGACTTTTAATGAGATTGATTTTTTCTTTATTGAAACGTTTAACCTGAATATTACCTGTGTTACCAGGTATGTAGGGTGCAAAAGGTAATTGAAAAAATGAATTGATGGTTACCCCTCCGGCATTTATAGCTGCAACACCCGTTGGTGCAACTACCGCCATGCGTTTATGTGATTGCTTTTTTAACTGATGTAGGAAAGTAGTTTTTCCGGTTCCAGCTTTACCCGTCAGAAAAATATTTTTATCTGTGTATTGAACAAAATTAAAAGCGAGCTCTAGTTGTGAATTCTGCTCCATGGGCATTATTTAGACATATTTTGGTATGGTGCAAGATAAAGATTAAAATTCTATATCTCTTAATAAATACGGATTGCAAGAATCAATTGCTCCTTAATTATTTAGGATGATTACTGTTCGAAATAGAATTATTCAAATCCTGGGAAAACAAAGTAAAAGATCGACCAATAATCGTATTCTAAGTTGAAGTATAATTTAAAAGGACCTTCAATTACAATCTCTTCCTTGTCGGATAAAACAGCCATGTATTTGATGTGCCCCTCGGCAAATCCCATTCCTGTATCCTTATTTAATTCAAAATTTACTTCATCAATAGTGTAGTGGCAATTTTTGAATTCAGTATAGCTTTTAAAAACATTGTTTATTTTTGAAGCTATTTCATCTTTGCGCACAATTTTGCCTGTCGGACTTGTAAAGGTATCGGCCAGGTCAGGGTGATTTTCATGGATACTTTGTTTCATCCAGTCAGAAATGAAAAAATGAGTTTTCTTTTCAATTTCTAAGGCATGATTAGGATGAAATTGTTCGTATATGAAGGCACAAGTCATGCCCGGGCTTATTGATTCAGGCATTTTTTCTTGAAAGAGCTCCTTTATTATGAAATTGTATTTTGTTCTGCTGTCATATTTCCCTAAAAAATCAATAGTGATTTGTTTCTGGTGTAGTAGCTTCTTTAAATTGTGGAGTGCTTTTTCTAGGTCATGGTCGTTAAGCTCGGATGCTAAAGGAAGAATCGGCTCATTTAAAACTTTAAACACGCTTTTCATGGAGGTTCTGGAAAAATCATTTTCAAATTCAATGATGTTTTTTAAAAACTCATTCTGAATTTCTAGAGGCAGGTTATTTGTAAAATAAGTTTCTGCACCAGTTTCTGCGCTAAGCTTTAATTGAAGAAACTCATTTTCAAACTGCATGTTTTCTTCGGTTTTGGCTGGATTTTTCATGAATGTTTAATTTTTTAAGTTTTAGTCTGTCTGTTAAATCTGATGAAAAGTGCAAACGTTCAGAAAATAGATATGTAAGCGGTATTGGTTTTTTATTAAATGGTAAATAGCATCGCATTTAAGATATGAATGAGGCATGTTTAGGAAATTAGGTATCCTTGTAAAAGGTATAAATCACCTGATTTTTCCGCTTCTTCACATTTAAAGCAAAGCCTAGCTAAATATTTATTATACAAGGCCTTGAAAATCAAAATAATCTTCCTACTTTTGCAGTCCCTAAATGAAAGCTGTAAGAAGTTGTTCTGCCGGGATTATAAATATTTAATCATTAAAAGGAAAAAATGCCTACTATCCAACAATTAGTTAGAAAAGGTAGAGTAGCTCTGGTTGACAAGAGTAAGTCGCCAGCGTTGGACAGCTGTCCACAGCGAAGAGGAGTGTGCACACGTGTGTATACCACTACCCCTAAAAAACCAAACTCAGCAATGCGTAAAGTTGCACGTGTGCGCTTAACAAACGGAAAAGAAGTGAATGCTTACATTCCGGGTGAAGGTCACAACTTGCAGGAGCACTCCATCGTGTTAATACGTGGTGGTCGTGTGAAAGATTTACCTGGTGTACGTTATCACATCATTCGTGGAGCTTTAGATACTTCTGGCGTAGCCGGTCGTAACCAACGTCGTTCTAAATACGGAACTAAGAAACCTAAACCAGGTCAGGTAGCAGCTGCTCCGGCAAAAGGTAAAAAGAAATAATTAAACGGAGGAAAGCAACATGAGAAAGTCAAAACCAAAAAAGAGAATCTTACTGCCTGATCCAAAGTTTAACGACGTAATGGTGACTAGGTTTGTAAATAATATGATGTATGACGGTAAGAAATCTATCGCATACTCTATATTCTACGATGCAGTGGAATTAGTAGAGAAAAAAACAAGTGAAAATGGATTAGAGTCTTGGAAAAAGGCTTTGAATAATGTAATGCCAGCAGTTGAGGTTAAATCTCGTCGTGTAGGTGGTGCAAATTTCCAGGTTCCAACTGAAGTCCGTCCGGAGCGTAAAATTGCTTTAGGAATGAAATGGTTGATCAATTACTCACGTAAGCGTGGTGAAAAAACTATGACTGAGAAATTGGCAGGTGAAATCATTTCAGCTTCAAAGGGTGAGGGTGCCGCAGTAAAGAAAAAGGAAGATACCCACAAAATGGCAGAAGCGAACAAAGCATTCTCTCACTTTAGATTCTAATCAGGAAATAATACAATGTCAAGAGACTTAAAATATACAAGAAATATAGGTATCGCTGCCCACATTGATGCGGGAAAAACCACAACAACGGAGCGTATTCTTTATTATTCAGGAGTAAGCCATAAAATTGGTGAGGTGCACGATGGTGCAGCAACCATGGATTGGATGGCTCAGGAGCAGGAGCGTGGTATTACCATCACTTCGGCTGCAACAACAGTAAACTGGAAATACAGAGGTGATACTTATCATATCAACGTTATTGATACTCCGGGACACGTAGATTTTACCGTTGAGGTAAATCGTTCATTACGTGTATTGGATGGATTGGTATTCCTTTTCTCAGCAGTTGATGGCGTTGAGCCACAATCTGAGACTAACTGGCGTTTAGCAAATAACTATAGCGTACCACGTATTGGTTTCGTGAACAAGATGGACCGCTCAGGTGCAGATTTCTTGAAGGTTGTGAAGCAGGTTAAGGATATGCTTGGAAGCAATGCTGTTCCTTTGCAATTACCAATTGGTGCAGAGGATTCATTTAAAGGTGTAGTTGATCTAATCAACTTCCGTGGAATTGTTTGGAATGAGCACGATAAAGGGATGACCTTTACCGAAGTTCCTATTCCTGACGATATGGTGGAAGAAGCTACTGAATGGAGAGAGAAATTACTTGAATCTGTAGCTGAGTATGATGAAAGCTTGATGGAGAAATTCTTCGATGCGCCAGAAACTATTACTGAACGTGAAGTACTTGATGCTTTACGTAAAGCGGTACTTGATGCGAAAATCGTACCGATGGTATGTGGTTCATCATTCAAGAACAAAGGTGTTCAAACCATGCTTGATTATGTGATGGAATTATTGCCATCTCCAATGGACGTAGAAGGTATTGTGGGTACTAACCCTGATACTGGCGAAGAAGTTGTTCGTAAGCCTAGCGAAAAAGAGCCGTTTGCAGCCTTAGCATTTAAGATTGCAACAGATCCTTTCGTGGGTCGTTTATGTTTCATTCGTGTTTATTCAGGAAATCTGGAAGCAGGTTCTTATGTACATAACATGCGTTCTGATAATAAGGAGCGTATCTCTCGTATCTTCCAAATGCATGCAAACAAGCAAAACCCTATTCCAAATGTTGGAGCAGGAGATATTGCTGCAGTAGTTGGATTTAAGGATATCAAAACAGGAGATACTCTTTGTGATGAGAAGCATCCAATTGTATTGGAATCTATGAACTTCCCTGAGCCCGTTATTGGTTTAGCAATTGAGCCTAAAACACAGGCAGATGTTGATAAATTAGGTATTGGATTAGGTAAATTAGCTGAGGAAGATCCTACTTTCCGTGTACAAACTGATGAAGAAACTGGCCAGACTGTAATTTCAGGTATGGG
>JBIHZP010000105.1:0-4930 GCA_044231315.1 Daejeonella sp.
TGACAAAGGTTATCCACTAGCAGGTAAATAATTACAGCAAACAACATTTATTATTGAATGGAAACCTAAGGCTATATAAATTAGCAGGTTTCTATTCATTTTTTGTTTTAGACCTCTTGCTTTTCTCCTCTAAGCGCTCTACCTGCATTTAATGTAATCCAATTTCGAAGATTCCTTTTACATCACGCTTCGAAGCCTGAACAGAAAGTATAAATGATCACTAAGTGGCATTGCTTTAGCGCTGTTTAATCGTAAAATTACCAATAAAGGCCCTGCATTTAAGTCTGAAAAGCTTTTGGGAACAAGGATTCCTATTAAATTTCATGTATTTTGTTGTTATAAAAATCCAAAATGTGATCACATTAAAATCGAAAATAAAACTGGAATGCAACTTTTTTGTAACAAAAAAAAATTTATTTTGTTGTTATGCGCTATATTTGTGTAAAAATAAAGGACAATAAGACGAAAATTTTAATTTTTTAAACTTTGAAATGATGTCTTTTCCTAGTTTATTTAAGTCCAGTTGGTTTTTATTCAATAAATAATAGCAAAACACCCAATAGATCCTATTTTATGCTTTTTTACTCTTCCTTATTAACGATTGTTTTGTCGATAATACTGGTTGCTTTCAATTGGAAAGTAAATAAAAGCGTACTCTATTTGGCTTTATTTTTTGTGGCCTTTGCCTGCTATGGTTTAACACATCATTTTACTTTATATGGCCAGTCGCCCTTTTGGCTAGCTATATTTTATAACCATTTTGCTCCTCTTTACCTCTTACCCGGACCACTTCTTTATTTTTATACCAAAGAATCTTTAACAGATAAAAAAGCCATAACCAATTGGAAGGATTATCTCCACTTTATTCCGGCATTGGTAAACATTATTGCCATAGCTCCCTATATTATCAGTCCATTTAGCGAGAAGTTAAGCATAGCTTCGCAAATCTTGCAAAACTTTGATGCGCTTATAAGCATTAAAGTAAATTGGCTTTATGAGCCTATAGTTGGCTTTATGGTCAGACCCTTAATGCTATTGGCTTATGCATCTTATATCTATATCATGCTCATTCGCTATAGACCCAAAAGCGAACTCTTGCAACGTATTCCAATATCACAGTATAAATTTGTTAAAAACTGGATTTTAGGCTTAAGCATTATTAGTTTTATGTCGGCATTAGGCTTTTTAGTGCTTACCCTTAACTTAATCCTATATGGCATTAGCAAAGTAGTCATCACTGCCATGCCACTTCACTTTGTGATTGGTATTATTTTTTGCATGCTCCCCATTACCCTGCTTCTTTTTCCGAAGATATTATATGGCATCCCCATTTCAGCGGAAAAAGAGAAAATCCTTTCCATGAATAGCAGTAAAAAAATAAAAAAAGTTGCAGAGATTGAGGAAGACCCTTTTTTAGCACTTTCAAACGAAATTTTAGCCTACATACGTAAAGAAAAGCCTTTTGTTAACTCTGAATTTTCGATGAGCCACATTGCCGTAATTTTTAATGTGCCCCAACACCACGTAGCCTACTGTTTTAATCATGTGCTCAACAAAAAATTCACCACACTTAGAAATGATTTTAGGGTAAGTTATGCCATTGAACTTTTAGATGAAGGCCTTACCAATAGCTTGTCTATTGATGGAATCGGTTTAAAAGCCGGTTTTTCAACCCGATCTAACTTTTACTCGTGGTTTAAAAAAAATACCGGATTTACCCCTTCAGAGTATTTAGAAAGCAAGGGTAATATTGCTTAGCAAGAAACGATTTCATCCCCAAAGAATAGCCTAAGTTGCCGGCACTTTTGGCAATAAAGAATAGCCAAAAAGCATGACCCATAATCCTTAAAACAAAAATCCCCATTGCTCTTGGCAAGGGGGATCTTGATTATTGATTAAAAATTATGTTTAACTATTTCTTTTTTCCTTTAAGCACGGAACCTACATTTACTTGCAATCCAATTTCGAAGGTTCCCGTTGCATAACTCTTCAAGGCCTGAACAGGGGTATTATAAAGCACTAATAATTGCCATTGTTTTACCTTTTGGTAGCTTAATCCGAAGCTCATGCTCTTATTGGTATGGTACATGCTCATAAAGCCCAGTTGGTCATCTGGCGTGCGGAGCTCTAGACCCATATCCAGAATATCGTCAAAGTTTTTAACTCCGCGATAAACCAATTTAGGATGCACCTGCCAGTCGGATACTTGAGCCGTATACGTAAAGGCAGTCATGAAGGTCGCATAATCGGTAATTTGATTGTCCTCTATCTGCAACTGATTCTTCAGGTTATTAAAAGCACCTTCAATCCTTATCTTCTTATTCGAATAAGCTAAGCCGAAATCACCATCCAGAATATTCTCTTGGTCGTTGTAGCGGGCGGCGGTTAAATCGTTGGTAGAGCCCACCATATTCTGAAGGTTGAGTGTATTCATTTGCAATCCCAGGGATAGTCCGAAATGTAATTTCGCATCCTCATTGTTTAGCGGAAGGTGATAGGCATAAGAGGCCTGAATCTTAGATCTGGATAGAAGCCCTGCCTCATCCTTATAAAAATTGATCCCCACTCCTACTTTTTCAGAACCATATTCACCCGTTACAGATAGGTTTCGTGGCGATCCTTGGATATTACTCCACTGGTTGCGGTAGCCTAAGTTAAGGCGTATACCTTGCTTTACTCCAGCCATGGCCGGATTAGCTAAATACGTATTCTGGAAGTACTGAGCTGCCATGGGATTGATCTGGGCACTTAAATTAATGCTACAGAACAGTAGAGTAACTACTGATAGTATAAGACCTTTAAACATGTGTTTTTTTTGTAAAAATAGAAATTATTTGATTGATTTTAAATTTAATTAATAATAGTAATAAATCCTTTATTCTCGCCCGCTCCATTGTTCAGTGTGATGAGGTAGTAATAAGTCCCCTCATGTAGCGAAATGCCGTTAAACTGTCCGTTCCAATCGTTGGTATAATTAATTTGGTATGGATTAATCTTCCTGGAAATTGGTGTACTGATGAGTTTTTTATAAATAAAATTGATTTTCAAAATTAATAAAGAGAATCCCCCCAGACTTCCCTAGCCTTATCGAAAATCTACCACTATTGAATTTTGGTAGAAAAAAATGTATGAAATTAAATGGGGGGGGGCGACTATTCGTTCGAATTACGCCGAAAAATATTGAATGGGCATTTTACCTGTTTCTTTTTTAAAGACACGATAAAATGTGGTCACACTACTAAAACCGGATTCGAAAGCGATGGCATCGATGGTAATTTTTTGAGCTTTTGAGGGGTAACTCTGGATGAAATGTTCAATCCTATAATGATTTATCCAGTCTTTAAAATTCTTCCCAATATGCTTATTAATTAATGCTGAGCATTGATGCGTTGGTATTTGGAAATAATTTGCCAAATTCATTACACGATAGGAACTATTTAAAAAAGGTTTTTCATAAATCAGATAATTCTTCATATAGCTAATAAATTCAAGCTCTTTATCATTGTTCAAGCTGGTTGGTACGGTCAATTCCTTTTTTCTTTTCAATTCAACGATCTTACTATTCTCTCCCAGAGATATCAGAATATGGCCATATAATATCCTTGGATTATGAATTAAGAGTAAAAAGATAATAAGAAACACAATCAGGCCAAGCCCAAAAATCCATGCGAAAATATTTTGCTCTTCATCATGGAATATACCCCGATTACGAAAATAAACGGTAAAAATATTTAAAACATGCAAAACGGATATTGTAATTAGTCCCCAAAACAGAAAAAGGCGCTTTGTTGCACCTCCATTTTTATTTAACTGGGATTTAAAAAGCACTATAAATGATAAAATTAGATATACACTCAGTAGTATCGGTCTGGCATAGAGGTAAACTTCCGGAGGAAATAGTCCGGTTTCAGCAACCACAGCAATGTTTTTAGTCTTAATAAGCTCCAAAGCAATGGCGTCCCAATTTACTGAGGGTGAAAAATACCAAGGCAGATCATCAATGAAAGAAATTAGGCCCGGCAAAAAATGCAAGTAGTCGATTTTGCGCAAATGAGAACGATTATTGACTAGTCCGACAGTGTATAAATAAATAAAGGAAGGTACAATGTAATAAAGAGGGCAGAATAGCTTCAGCAGAACCGGGATATATATAATCAGCTCATTATCAATCAATAAAAAAACTAATACTTGTGTTAAACGAGCGAATAAAAATAAACCAATCAGGTAATTAAGATATCTAATGCCACTTTTAGAGATAAAGTAATGAACAGAAAAAGATAGTATGACTATTAGTACAAAAACTATACTTAAACTTACGAATGGCATGAAATTCTGAGTTTTAGAGCAGTACAAATATATCAATAAGAAACATCCAAACACTATTAAAATTGATATCGCAGTCGTTAAAAAACATAAGATGAGAGATATTTTATTACGTTAAAAGAGATGAAACGAGCATGCCTTTTACCCGCCAAGAAGTTTAATGTCTTATTTCATAGCAATACGATTTATAGAATGCTTTTGTAAAAAAACAGCCCACATTTTAGCAAAACCCACCCACCTATCCCAGCAAAAAAAGAACAAAAATGAATTGTTAATTTATTTGAATTGCTAAAAATTTTAGCATAAATTTGTTTCCCTACAACTGAATTTATGCCGACGGATAAACAAATTATACACATTGATCAGGATGCATTTTTTGTATCGGTGGAGCTTTTAAAAAACTCTTCACTAGTTGGGAAGCCGGTAATTATTGGGGGCACATCCGACCGTGGTGTGGTTGCTTCTTGCAGTTATGAGGCCCGAAAATTCGGTATCCACTCAGCCATGCCTTCCAGAATGGCCAAACAGCTTTGTCCCCATGCCATCTTCATTCGCGGTAACATGGAAGAGTACAGCAAATACTCCCACATCGTCACTGATATTCTGC